>JANPGL010000519.1:0-5921 GCA_031423915.1 Actinomycetes bacterium
CTCGTCGAGGATCACGAGCTGATGGGTGCCGCCGGCGATCACCGCGCGTGCGTGCTCCCAGGCGGCGCGGGCCACGGCTTCGGACCGATCGAGGTCCTCGGACAGCCAGGTGAAGCCGTCACCCAGCTGCCACCAGTCGACGCCGAGCCGCACGCCGATCTTCTCCTCGCCGACGTGCCAGGTGTCGGACTTGAGGAACTGCACGACCGCCACCTTCCAGTCGCGGGCCACGGCGCGCAGCATCATGCCGAACGCGGAGGACGACTTGCCCTTGCCATGCCCGGTCAACACGAGCACGAGGGACGGGGCGCGCCGTGGCGGCACGGGAGGGGAAGGAGCGTCGATCGGGACCTCGGTGGGATCGCTCATGAGGGGACCTCTCGGACGAGGCGGGCGCGGTGGGCCCGGGAAGGAACCACGACGAGCCCGCCGGCGTCGTCGCGCGTGACGTGCAGGCGAGCGCCGAGCACACGTCCGACGAGGGCGTCGGTGAGCACCTCGTCGGGCGTGCCGTCGGCCACGAGCCGGCCGTCGGCCAGCAGTGCGATGCGCTCGCCGTACTGGGCGGCCAGCGTCAGGTCGTGCATGGCGGCCAGCACGGTGAGGCCACGCTCGACGCGCAGCTCGTCGACGAGCTCCATCACCTGCTGCACGTGGCCGAGGTCGAGCGACGTCGTCGGCTCGTCGAGCAGGAGCACGGGCGCCTGCTGCGCCAACGCCCGGCCGAGCACGGCGCGCTGCAGCTCGCCGCCGGAGAGCTCGCCGAGGCGTCTCGTCGCGAACGACGTCAGGTCGAGCCGCTCGAGCACGTCGGCCACCACGCGCCGGTCGTCGGGCGACTCGATGCCGAGCGTCGGCACGTACGGCGTGCGGCCGAGCAGGACGTACTCGGCGACGGTCATGTCGTGGGGGATCTGGGGCTGCTGGGGGAGGAGCGCCACGGCCCGGGCCCGGGCCCGGCGGTCCGTGTCGCGCACCTCGACCCCGTCGATGGTGATCGACCCGGTGTAGGCCGACAGACCGACGGTGGCGCGCAGGAGGCTCGACTTGCCGGCGCCGTTGGGGCCGAGCAGCACGGTCCACGAGCCGGGCGCGACGGCGAGGTCGACGATGTCGACGGCGAGTCGGCGGCCGCGCCGCACCGACACGCCGGTGTACCGCAGCGCGCTCACCGCAGGCGCCGGCTGCGCAGCACCACGAAGAAGAACGGTGCGCCGAAGAACGCCGTGACGACGCCGATGGGCAGCTCGCCCGGCGCCACGATCGTGCGCGCCGCCACATCGGTGAGGACCAGGAACGCCGCCCCGAACGCCATGGACAGGGGCAGCAGGCGCCGGTACGACGGTCCCGCCAGGAGTCGGACGATGTGCGGCACGATGATGCCGACGAACCCGATGAGTCCGCTGACCGCCACCACGGCCGCGGCACCCAACGTCGCTGCGCCGACGACCACGATGCGCGTGCGCCGCACGTCGAGCCCCAGCGCGGCGGCCTCGTCGTCGCCGGTGCGCAACACGTCGAGGTGGCGCCGCGACAGCAGCAGGACCGTGCCCGACACGACGACGTAGGGGAGGACGAGCCGCACGTCGCGCCAGCCGTTCGTGGTGTTCAACCGGCCGAGGATCCACGAGTACACCTCGCGCAGCAGGTCGGTGTGACGCTGCTGCACGTAGGTCTGCACCGCCGTGAAGAACGCGGCGACGGCCACGACCGACAGCACGATCGACGACGACGACCGTTCGCGATCGGCGGCCGCGCCGAGCCCGTAGGCGATGGCGACCGCCACGATGGCGCACGTGAAGGCGGCGACCGGTAGCAGCTGGAGCGCCAGTCCGTTGCCGTGGCCGTAGACGATGACGAGCGTGGCGCCCAGGCCGGCCCCGGCGGCCACGCCCAGCAGGTACGGGTCGGCGAGCGGGTTGCGGAACGTGCCCTGATAGGCGGCGCCCGACGACGACAGCATCGCCCCCACGATCAGCCCGAGGACGACGCGGGGCAACCGGATCTGGACGAGCAGCGTGGCCTGGGTGGGCGTGAGACCCGACCGCACGTGGATCAGCGGCAGCCGATCCAGCAGTTCGAGCAGGACGCCGCGCGTGGGGAGGCGCACCGGCCCGACGAGGGCGCCCACGAGGCCGGCGGCCACCACCACCAGCGCCGCGCCCGCAGCCCACCGCCACGCCGGGGCACCGCGCCGCAACAGCGCGGCCGGCACCTCGGCGTCGTCGGCCACGCGGACCGCCGGAGGCGTGACGACGAGCGCCACGGTCAGGCCTTGGCCAGCGCGGCGGCCACGGCCGCCACCAGCTCCACGATGCGGGGGCTCCACCGGGCGGCCACGTCGTCGTCGAGGTTGATGATCCGCTGGTTCTTCACGGCGTCGATGCCCGACCAACCGGCCCGGGCCGACACGGTGGCCGGCGTCTGCTCGCCGTACTTGGTATCGCCCAGGAAGATCACCTGCGGGTCGGCGGCCACGATGGCCTCGCTGCTCATCTGGGGGTAGCCACCCTTGTCGGCATCCGCGGCGTCGGCGATGTTGGTCACGCCGAACAACGCGTAGACCTTGCCGATGAACGAGTTGGACGACGCCGAGTACAGGTCGGTCGACACCTCGTGGAACACCTTCACGTTCTTCTTCGGTGCTCCCTTCACGATCTCGTCGATCGTCGAGCGGATCTGGTCGGCCACGCCCTTGGCCTCGGGTCCCTTGCCCACCGCGGTGCCCACGGTGGCGATCTGGGAGTAGATGTCGTCGAAGCTGGCGGCGGGCGGCAGGACCAGCACCGGGATGCCGAGCTTGCCGAGGCTCTCGGACAGCTTGGTGCTGTCGTCGGACACCAGGACCAGGTCGGGGGTCTTGGCCACGATGGCCTCGACGTTCGGCTTGAAGCCCGAGAGGTCGGTCTTGGGTGCATCGGCCGGGTACGTCGACTGGTCGTCGACGGCGACGACCTGCTTGCCGGCGCCGATGGCGAACACCATCTCGGTCGCCGTCGGCGACAAGGACACGATCGCCAACGGCCGCGCCTTGATGGTCACCTGGCCGTTGGCGGCGGTGACCGTGACCGGGAAGTTCGTGGCGAACGACCCCGGGGCGGTGGGGGCCACGCTCGTCGCCGCCGCCGTGGTCGCAGCGGGCGTGGCACCACCGCCCTTGGACGACGAGCTGCAGGCCGACAGTGCGGCGAACAACGAAAGGGTGAGCAGAACGCGGCCCAAGGGCCGTCGCAGGGACGTCATCTCCAGCTCCTCGTGGATCGTGACGGGTGAGTTGTGCGCCTGCAGCCGGTCTCCTGGCTCCCGGGTCGTCGCTCCCCTCGCCTTCCCGGGCGTCGCCGCCCAGTGGCCCCATCGCTCACGTCCCGGGTCCGAGGTGGACTGCGGGTCGTGTGGTGGAGGTTCGCTCACCGGTCACAGTGGCGGGTCCGCGCCGGATTTCCACCGGACTTCCCGAACACTGCAGACGGCCGGCACGGTAGCGGGCCCCGCCTGGTGTGTCCATCGAGTGTGTCGGCGGCGCCGGGCCTCTAGCCTGGTCCACCGTGCTCGAACGGCTGTCCGGCATCGAGGCCGAGTTCCAGGCCGTGGAGGTCCAGCTCACCGACCCGGCGGTGCTGGGGGACCAGGCGCGCCTGACGGCGCTCAGTCGTCGGTACAAGGAGCTCGGTCCGCTGGTCGAGGCCGTGCGTCGCCACGCTGTTCGCACCGACGACCTGGCGACCGCACGCGAGATGTTGCCCGGAGCCGAAGGTGACGACCGCGCCATGCTGCGCGCCGAGGTCGACGAGGCCGAGGCCGAGCTGGCCGAGATCGAGGAGCGGGTGCGCCTGCTCCTGCTCCCCAAGGACCCTTACGACGGCAAGGCCGTCATCATGGAGATCCGGGGCGCCGAGGGCGGCGAGGAGGCGAACCTGTTCGCCCGCGACCTGTTCGAGATGTACCAGGCCTTCGCCACGCGCCACGGCTGGTCGTTCGAGGTGCTGTCGGCCGACCTGAGCGACCTCGACGGCTTCAACCAGGTCACCTTCTCGGTGCGCGGCGCCGACGCCTGGAGCCACCTCAAGTACGAAGGCGGCCCGCACCGCGTCCAGCGCGTGCCCGTCACCGAGAGCCAGGGCCGCATCCACACGTCGTCGGCCACGGTGCTCGTGCTGCCCGAGGCCGAGGAGGTCGACATCGCCGTCGACCCGGGCGACCTCGTGATCGACACCTACCGCGCCTCGTCGGCCGGCGGCCAGCACGTGAACACCACCGACTCGGCCGTGCGCATCACGCACCGGCCGACCGGGGTGGTCGTGACCATGCAGGACGAGCGCAGCCAGCTCCAGAACCGGTTGCGGGCCATGACGGTGCTGCGGTCGCGCCTGCTCAAGCTCGAGCAGGAACGCGTGGCGTCGGAGCAGGCGGTGGAGCGCAAGGCGCAGGTGGGCGGCGGCGGACGCAGCGAGAAGATCCGCACGTACAACTTCAAGGAGAACCGCCTCACCGACCACCGCATCGGGCTGACGATCTACAAGCTCGAGGCCGTGCTCGGCGGCGACCTCGACGAGGTGGTCGCGGCCCTGGCCAACGACGAGCGCCGACGGCAGCTGGAGGAGGGGTGACCGACGGCGCTGGCGGGGCGGCCGGCGGGGAGGCTGGCACGATCAGTTGGCGGGCGGTGCTCGCCGAGACGGTGGCCCGGATCGGCTCGGTCGAGGAGGCCCGCTGGATCGCCCTCGCCGCGTCGGGTCGCGACCTGACCGAGTGGACCCTCGGCCTCGACGACCCCGTCACCGAGCGGGCCATCGCCCGCCACGACGCCATGGTCGCCCGCCGCCTGGCCGGCGAGCCGTTCCAGTACGTGCTGGGCTCCTGGCCGTTCCGCCGCCTCGAGCTGATGGTCGACCGGCGCGTGCTCATCCCCCGCCCGGAGACGGAGGAAGTGGTGGAGGTGGCGCTCGAGGTGGCGTCCACGTTGCCGGCGCCCCGGGTGGCCGTGGACCTCGGCACCGGCTCGGGCGCCATCGCCCTGTCGCTGGCCGAGGAGCTCCCGCTCGGCTCGACGACCGTGTGGGCCACCGACGTGTCGGCCGACGCCCTCGACGTGGCCCGGGCGAACCTGGCGGGCCTCGGTCGCCGGGCCGCCCACGTGCGCCTGGCCGAGGGGTCCTGGTTCACCGCTCTGCCGGACGAGTTGCGCGGATCGTGCGATCTAGTGGTGGCCAACCCGCCGTACGTGGCGGAATCGGACGAGATCGACCCCCATGTTGCGGCGTGGGAGCCGGCCGGCGCCCTGTGGGCCGGGGCCGACGGGCTCGAGGCCGTACGGGCCATCTGCGCCGAGGTCGGGCAGTGGCTGCGACCCGGTGGCTGGCTCGTCCTCGAGATCGGCGCCGGGCAAGGACCGGCCGTCGTCGACCTGCTGCTCGGCGCGGGGCTGGTCGACGCGTCGATACGCTCCGACGTAGGAGGTCGCGACCGGGTAGCTCTCGGGCGGCGCGACGACGCGGAGCGTCCGGCGTCCTCCATCATGTGAACCGGCGTCATGACCGGGGCGGGCGGGCGAAGGTCGAAGGTGAGCGATGGTTCGACAACGAGAGATTGATGACGACGACGTCGCGTACGACGACGAGGATCACGAGGGCGCCCCGTCGCGCAATCGTCGCATCGCCATCATCGCCGGGGCGGCGATCGCACTCGTCGCCGCCATCGTGGCCACGCTGCTCATCGTGCGTCAGCAGCAGGAGGCGAACGCACCGACCTTCACGGTGACGACCCGGCTCGTCGAGCTGCCCACCACGGCGTCCGTCGTGCCGTCGTCGTTCACCTGTCCCGCCGGCGGCCGCGGCCCGGCGCCGTGGACCTCGGCCGTGAAGCCCAGCTCGTCGAGCGGCGCCGGGACCGGCCAGCTCGTCGCCGCGCTCCTCACGGTGGCC
>JANPGL010000520.1:0-4391 GCA_031423915.1 Actinomycetes bacterium
CGACTCGCCCACGGCGGCTCGTGGGAGACGGTCGGCGTGAGGCCGGACCTGAGCGCCTGGAGCAAGGCCATCGCCAACGGCCACGCGCTCGCCGCGGTGCTCGGCAACGACCGCTTCCGTGACGCGGCCGGCTCGATCTACGTCACCGGCTCGTTCTGGTTCTCGGCGGTCGCGATGGCGGCGTCGATCGCCACCGTCCAGGCGCTCGGCGACGAGCACGGCCTCGAGGCGATGCAGCGCGCCGGCCGGCGCCTGCGGGACGGGCTCGACTCCCAGGCGGTGTCGCACGGCCTCGTCGTTCGTCAGACGGGGCCGGTGACGATGCCGTTGCTCACGTTCGCCGCCGACACCCAGTTCGAGCGAGCGAACGTGTTCACGGGGCGCGCCGCGCAGCTCGGCGCCTATCTGCACCCGTGGCACAACTGGTTCATGTGTGCGGCCCACACGGACGACGATGTGGACCGGGCACTGCGGGCCACCGACGACGCCTTCGCCGCAGTGCGGGCGACCTTCGGCGCCGGTTGAGCGACGCTGGCCCGGCGACGCTCAGAGGCGTTCGAGGATGATGGCCGGGGCCATGCCGCCCGCGGCGCACATCGTCACGAGGCCGTAGCGGCCGTCGCGGCGCTCGAGCTCGTCGAGGATCGTGCCGATCAGCAGCGCCCCGGTCGCCCCGATGGGATGACCCAGCGCCATGGCGCCGCCGTTCACGTTCACCTTGTCGCGGTCCAGGTCGAGATCGCGGATGAACTTCTCGGCCACGACGGCGAACGCCTCGTTGATCTCGAACAGGTCGATGTCGTCGACGGTGAGGCCGGCCTTGGCCAGCGCTTTGCGGGCGGCCGGCACCGGGGCGTTGAGCATGAGCGTCGGGTCGTCGCCGATGTTGGCGATGGCCACGACGCGCGCCCGCGGCTTCCAGCCGTGGGCCTGCGCGTACGTGGGGCTGGCCATCAGGATGGCGGCGGCGCCGTCGACCACGCCGGAGGAGTTGCCGGCGTGATGCACGTGCTCGATCTCCAGCCCGGGGTAGCGCTGCAGCACGAGCGAGCGCAGTGTCGTGCCCTGGTCGTCGAGCGGCACGTCGGCCATGGCGGCGAACGAGGGGGCGAGCTTGGCCAGCCCCTCCAGCGTGGTGCCCGGACGGGGGAACTGCTCGGCGTCGAGCGCCAGCGTGCCGTCCTGCTTGTACACGGGCACCAGGCTGCGATCGAAGCGACCCTCGGCGATGGCCACCGCGGCGCGCTCCTGCGACACCACGGCGAGCTCGTCGAGGGCCCGGCGGGAGATGCCTTCGAGCGTGGCGATGGCGTCGGCGGCCACACCCTGGTGGGTCTGGGGGTGGCGGGCCCGCAGGCGCTCGTTGCCCGCGTCCATCATCGGGCCGCGGACGCCGGCCTGAGCCTCGCCCAGTGCCGGGTGGAGCGACATCATCTCGGTGCCGCCGGCGATGACCACGTCTTCCAGCCCGGCCATGATCGAGGCGGCGGCGAAGTTGGCGGTGGTGATGCCCGAGCCGCAGAAGCGGTCGATGGTGACGCCGCTGGCCGTGATGTCGTAGCCGGCGTCGAGCGCGGCCATGCGGCCGAGGTCGCCGCCCTGGGTGCCGACCTGCATGCTGGTGCCCCAGATGATGTCGTCGACGTCGCCCGTGTCGAGCTGGTTGCGGTCGCGGATGGCGGCCAGCACGGTGGCGCCGAGCTGCTGCGGGTGGATGTCGGCCAGGGCACCCTTGCCGGCCTTGCCGATGCCGCGGGGCGTGCGGCAGGCGTCGATGATCCAGGCTTCTGACATGTGCGGTCCCCCGTCGAGAGCAGTGGCGCCGAGCGTAGGCCGCGACCCCACGGCGGCGTCCACCTCCGCCGGGCGCTCGCCGCTTCAGGCGGGAGGGGTCTGGCGCTTGCGGCGCCGTCCCTCGTGCATGGCGGCGACGCGCGGCACGGGGATCGAGCGGCCCTCGTCGACCAGGACGGCGGGGATCGCTTGGGGCGGGGGCATCGCCTCGGCCCAGGGGTCGCGGCCCCCGAGCTCGTCCAGCGCAGTGCGCAGCGTGAACCGACCGGGCTCGACGCCCGACAGGTCGTCCCAGTCCACGGGGAACGAGACCGGCACCCCCGGGCGGGCTCTCGGGCTGTAGCACGCCGCGACGGTGGCGCCGCCGACGCGGGTGGGGTCGACGAACACCCGCCCGCCGCGGTCGTCCTTCAGGAACGCCGTGGTGGCGACGGTCGGGTCGAGGGCGGCGACGCGTGCGGCGAGCGCGCGCAGCGCGCCGGCGACGTCGTCGGGCGGCGTGGCGGCGTCGATGGGGACGAACACGTGGAGGCCCTTGGCGCCGCTCGTCTTCGGCACGCCGCGCAGGCCGACGTCGTCGAGCGCCCGACGCACGAGCTGCGCCACGTCGACCACGGCGGCGAACGGGGCACCTTCGGGCGGGTCGAGGTCGAGGACGAGGTGGGTGACGCGATCGGGCCGGTCGACGAGCGCCAGCGCGGGGTGGTACTCGACGGCGCGCTGGTTGGCGAACCAGAGCAGCGAGCGTCGGTCGTCGACCACGGCGTACGACACGGTCCGCTGCGACGTCTCCGCCCACGACGACGCCCGACGCACCCACTCGGGCGCCGTCTTCGGCACGTTCTTCTGCATGAACGGCGCCTGCCCCGGCCGGGCCCGGATCACCGACAGGGCGCGGCCGGCGAGCACCGGCACGAGCCGGTCGGCGACGCCGTCGAGGTAGTCGACCAGGTCGCGCTTGGTCGCTCCGGCACCGTCGAACAACGGCTGGTCGAGGTTGGTGAACGTGATGCCGTCGCGCTCGTCGTCGGCCATGCGCCACACGCTAACCGGGCGTCGATGCCCCACGGGGCGTACGTCTGCTCACCCTGGCCAGCGATCTAGCCTGCGCGCATGGGGATCCGCCAGCTCACGGAGCTGTACACGTTGCCCGATCTGCTGGTGCGCGCCGCCGAGCGCGACCCCGACGGCGATGCGCTGGTGTTCCCGACGCAGCGGGCGTCGTTCGCCGAGCTGCTCGAGCGGGCCACGACGGTGGCCCGGGCCATGGCGGCGCGCGGCGTCGACAAGGGCGACCACGTCGGGATGGTCCTGCCCAACATGGCCGAGTACGTCGACGTGCTGCTCGGCGTCATGATGCTCGGCGCCTGGGCGGTGCCGATCAACTCGCGGTACAAGGCCCGCGAGCTGCGCCACGTCATTGCCGACGCCGACCTCAAGCTGCTCGTCACGACGGACGCGGTCGACGAGTTCGTCGACTACGTGGCCCTGCTCGGCGAGGCCTTCGGCGACCTGTCGGCGCAGGCCGACGTCGACCGGCTGCGATTGGCCGACGCGCCGCTGCTCGAATCGATCGTGCTCATCGGCGACGGTCACCCCACGGGCACGGTGCCCTGGGCGACGTTCCTCGACGGCGCGTCGATCGTCGATGTCGCCCACGTCGATCGGGCCCGCGATCGCATCGCCCTGCGCGACGTCGGGCTCATGATGTACACGTCGGGCACGACGGCCATGCCGAAGGGTTGTCCGTTGAGCTACGAGGCGCTCGTGCGCCCGGCCGTGGAGGCGGGTCGGACGCGCTTCGAGCTCACTGCCGCCGACCGCATGTGGGACCCGCTCCCCATGTTCCACATGAGCTTCGTGCTGCCGTTCGTGGCCTGCCTCGACGCCGGCGCCGCGCTGCTGGCCATGGAGCGGTTCGAGCCCGGCGAGGCGCTCGCCTACATGGAGCGCGAGGGCGCCACGGTGAACTTCGCCTCGTTCCCGACGATCACCGAGGCGTTCCTGAACCACCCCGCCTACGACCCGACTCGGCTGCGCTTCCGTCTCGTCAACAACGTGGCGCCCCCCGACCAGCTGCGGGCCATGCAGGCGCGCATGCCGTTCGCCCGCCAGATCTCCGCCTACGGGTTGACCGAGGCCGGCGGCGTCGTGGCGTTCAGCGAGCCGAGCGACACGCCCGATCAGCGAGCGACCACGAGCGGGAGGCCGTTCCGCGGCATCGAGGTGCAGATCCGGGACCTCGACACCGACGCCGTCGTCGGCCCGTCCGAGCGGGGGGAGATCCTGCTGCGCGGGTACTGCTTGTTCGAGGGCTACTACAAGGACGACGCCAAGGACGCCGAGACGCGCACGGTGGATGGCTGGTTCCGCACCGGCGACATCGGCTGCCTCGACGCCGACGGCCGCATCACCTACCTGGGGCGGGCCAAGGACATGCTGAAGGTGGGCGGCGAGAACGTGGCCGCCGCGGAGATCGAGGGCTACCTGGCCACGCACGCGGCGGTGATGCTGGCCCAGGTGGTCGGCGCGCCCGACGCCAGGTACGGCGAGGTGCCCGCCGCCTTCGTGCAGCTGAAGCCCGGCGCCACCGCCAC
>JANPGL010000521.1:0-3061 GCA_031423915.1 Actinomycetes bacterium
GGCGGCGAGCCGGAGTTGCGGCGGTTCCCGAACGACATGAGCGTCAGCGACGGGGGAGGGTCGACTGGAGCTCGGCGATGAGCGCGGGGGACAGGACGGCGGCGGCCCGCTCGACGAGGAGCGTCATCTCGTAGCCGACCAGCCCGACGTCGGCGGTGGCGGCGGCGATGACCGCCAGGCAGCTGCCGTCGGAGATCGACGTCACGAACAGGAAGGCGTGCTCGAGCTCGACGATCACCTGGTTCACCCGCCCGCCACCGAAGCAACGGGAGGCGCCGCGAGTGAGGCTCGTGAGACCGCTGGCGATGGCGGCCAACTGGTCGGCACCCGCCCGGTCGAGGCCGGGCGAGAGCGCCATCAGGAGACCGTCGGCGGACACGACGACGGCGTCGCGCACGCCGGGGACCCGGCTGGCGAAGTTGGCCACCAGCCAGTTCAGGTTCTGGGCGTCGATGCTCAGGTTGCTCACGGACGGTCCTCCGGGGTGGTGGCGGCTGCGGTCGGATCGGGCAGCTGGCGGCCGCGCTCGACACCGGTTCGGAACTTGGAGAGCATCGACCGCACGTCGTCGGCCGACCGGTTCGCCGGACCGGCGTCGACCGGGACGGGCGCCGCTGCGGCCGCCTGGGGAGCGCTGCGCCGGGGGCCCGACTGCCGCTGGGGCAGTCCGGCCGTCGTGACGCCCTCGCCGAGCGACGACATCAGGCTCGCCAACCCGTCCGAGGCCACCTGTCGCTCGACGGGCGACTCGTTCCGGGGCGGCAGTGCGGCGGCCGCACCGGCCAGCGCCGGGCTGATGCCGGGCGGCGGGGGAGGAGGCACGGCGCTCGGCGCCTGCCAGGCGGCACCGGCGGGCAGCGGCGGCAGAGCGGGCGAGGGGGTCGCGACCGGGCCGAGGTTCAGCGACGGCTCGCCGAGCGCTGGCCCACCCGCGCGACGCTGGGGCAGGCCGCTGGGCGACGCCCGCGCCGGGGCGACCGGCGCGGGAACGGGCTCCGGCTCGTCACCCCAACCGATGTCGTGCGGATCGCGACTCGGAAGGAACGGGTCGGCGGCGGTCACCGGGACGGGTGCCTGGCGGGCAACGGGCGCCGGGGCAACGGGCGCCGGGGCCACCGCGGCCGGGGCCGGTGCGACCGGTGCGGCCGGGGCGGGCGGTGCGGCCGGTGTGCGGACAGCACCGTCGGCAGGTTCGACCGTGCGCAGCGCGCCGAGCAGGCGCTCACGGGCCGACTGGGGCGAGTCGGCCAGCGGGTCGCCGCCGGTATCGCCGGGGGCGGGGGCGTCGGGGGTCGTCGAGACGAGCTTCGTGGGCAGCGCGACCTGGGCGATCACGCCGCCGCCGCTCGAGCGGCCCAAGCGGACCGCCACGCCGACCCGGCGAGCCAGGCGGCCGATCACGTAGAAGCCGATGCGGTTGGACAGGGCGAGCTCGCCGCCGCCGCCGGCGGCCAGCCGCTCGTTGACGGCGGTGAGGTCGCCGTCGGTCATGCCGATGCCCTGGTCGATGACCGAGACGAGGAAGCGCCGCTCGGCGCGCTCGACGCGCACCTTCACCCGGCTCGTCGGCGGCGAGAAGGCCGTGGCGTTCTCGACCAGCTCGGCCACGAGGTGGGCGAGGTCGGTGGCGGCGTGGCCGGCGAGGTAGAGATCCTCGTCGGCCTTCACGTCCACCCGCGTGTAGTCCTCCACCTCGGAGACGGCGGCGCGGATCACGTCGATCAGCGGCAGCGACCGGCCCCACTTGCGCGGCGGCTCCTGGCCGGCGAGCACCAGCAGGTTCTCGGCGTTGCGCCGCATGCGGGTGGCCAGGTGGTCGAGGGCGAAGAGGTCGTTGAGGGAGTCGGGGTCCTTCTCGTTGTTCTCGAGCTGGTCGATGAGCTCGAGCTGGCGGTCGACGAGCGTCTGGCTGCGGCGACCGAGGTTGACGAACATGCCGCCGACCGAGCGGCGCAGGGTCGCCTGCTCGACGGCCGTGGCCACGGCCACCTGCTGCACGGCGTTGAAGGCGTCGGCCAGTTGACCGATCTCGCCGCCGGCCCGCACCGCGATGGGTACCACCGTGGCGTCGACGTGCTCGTCGCCCGACTGGATCTGCTCGACGAGCTGGGGCAGGCGAGTGCCGGCGACCTCGGTGGCGGCTTGCGTGAGCTGGCGCACCGGGCCGGTCAGCGACCGGGACACCAGTGCGGCCAGAGCCACGGCGAGCACCAGGGCCAGCGCCGCCCCGCCGGCGTAGATGAACAGGTCGCGGCGGGCGTGGTCGACGGCGAGGCCGGCCTCCGACCGCAGGTGCGCAGCCGCCTGGGTCTCGACGCGTCGCAGGCCGTCGCTCCGGGTCGTCATGGCGTTGAAGAAGGCCACGGGGTCGCCGGTCATCGGCTGGGCGTCGGCGGCCGGGTCGACGACCTGGGTCTCCATCGACTGGGTGTAGTCGGTGTCGGTGCCCTTGGTGAGCTTGTCGAACAGCGCCAGCTCGACGGGCGCGGCGTTGGCGCGGAAGCGGCGGGCGTGGTCCTCGTACGCACCGATGAGCCGGTTGACCCGCCCGTACGACGCCCGGTCGACCTGACCCTGGGCCAGGGCGACGGTGAGCACCGCCCGCTCCTGCGACAGGGCGTCCTTGGCCAGCGACACCTCGACGAGCGCCGAGGTCAGGCGGAACAGGTCCGGATCGGTGAGCGACGGGTCGCCGAGGAAGGCGCGCTGGACGTCGAGCAGCTTGTCGACGGCGCCGGTGTACGCGGTCCACGTGGCGGGCGCCGTGGCGGCCGCCCCGTCGACCGACGTGCGGGTGGTGGGGAGCGTGGCGATGCCGGCCCGGGCCGACTTCAGCGGCGCGTCGAGCGCGGCCGGCGCGTCCTTGAGGCCCGACACCGCGGAGGTGAAGGTGCGCAGCGAGCCGTCCGTCCTGGTGCGGGCCTGGGCCAGCGTGGCCGCCACCTCGGGGGTCGGCCGCACGAGGGCCTGGGCCGACAGCCCGCCCTCGAACTGGAGGTCGTTGACCAGTGGGTTGACCGTGGCGGCCACGTCGGCCCAGGCCCGCACCAGGACGGACGGC
>JANPGL010000522.1:0-9126 GCA_031423915.1 Actinomycetes bacterium
CATGGTGTTCCAGAGCTACGCCCTGTACCCGCACATGACGGTGCGCCAGAACATCGGCTTCGCGCTGGAGATGGCCAAGATCGACAAGGCCGAGATCCGCAAGCGCGACGACGAGGCCGCCCGCATCCTCGACCTCACCGAGTACCTCGACCGCAAGCCAAAAGCACTGTCGGGTGGCCAGCGCCAACGTGTGGCCATGGGGCGGGCCATCGTGCGCGAGCCCGCCGTCTTCCTGATGGACGAGCCGCTGTCGAACCTCGACGCCAAACTGCGCGTCCAGATGCGCTCGAGCATCATCCAGCTCCAGCACCAGTTGGCCACCACCATGGTCTACGTCACCCACGACCAGGTCGAGGCCATGACGATGGGCGACCGCGTGGCGGTCATGCGGCGGGGCGTGCTGCAGCAGGTGGCCGACCCCCAGGTGCTCTACGAGCAGCCGGCCAACCTGTTCGTGGCCGGGTTCATCGGCTCGCCGGCCATGAACTTCATCAACGCCACGCTCGAGGTGGGTCCGACCGGCCGTTACCTCGCCCGCTTCGGCCACCACACGCTCGCCCTCGATCCCGCCTGCCTGGCCGCCTACCCGCGGGCGACCGAGTTCGTGAACCGCCACGTCATCCTGGGCGTGCGACCCGAGCACTTCGAGGCCGGCGCCCTGTCGGGTCTGCCCCAGGACCAGCGCATCGGTGTGGCCGTCGAGCTCTCGGAAGCCATGGGGTCCGAAACCCACGTGCACTTCGACGTCGACGTGCCGCCGGTGTCGGTGGAGGGCGTGCCCACCGCGGCCGAGGAGGACGCTCAGGCCCGCACGACCGGGACCCGCCTTACGGCCCGGCTCGACGGCACGGTCCGTGTCGCCGCGGCCGAGACGCTGCAGCTGGCAGTCCGCACCCAGTTCTCGCACCTCTTCGACCCCACCGACGGCCTCCCGCTGCGCTGACGCCGTCGATCCGGAGCCGTACTCAGAGTGACTGCTTCAGCGGCCGCAGACTGACCCCCTGTGGTCCTGACGGCCGCGGTCAGCCGCCCTGGCCGAACATCATCATCCACTGCTCCTTGGACTTCGGGCGGTAGACGATGTTGCCGGTCCGGACAGTGTCCATGGTGCCCGACGACGGCATCGAGTAGCGGTGGCCCGGGTAGACGACGGTGGCGTCGGGCAGCTTGGCCAGGCGTTGGAGGCTCTCGTACATCTCGTCGGGGTCGCTGCCCGGCAGGTCGGTGCGTCCGCACCCGTCGAGGAACAGCGTGTCGCCCGAGACCAGCCGCCCGTCGACCAGGAAGCACTGGCTGCCCGGGGTGTGCCCCGGCGTGTGGACCAGCTCGATCGAAATGTCGCCCACGGTGACGATGTCGCCCGGGTCGTGGGCCACCAGGTCGCTGTCGCCGACCCCGGTGACCTTGCGCACGAACGCCGCCTCGGCCTCCTGCACGTGGATCTTCATGCCCTGGATCTCGAGCAGCTCGCGGACGCCCTCGATCTTGTAGCCCATCATCGAGCCGCCCACGTGGTCGGGGTGGTAGTGGGTGGCCAGCACGCCGGTGACGCGCATGTCATCCGCGCCGACGATCTCGACGAGTTCGCCGACGGCGTAGGCCGGGTCGACGAGCAGGCACTCGCCGGTGGCCCGGTCGCCGATGGCGTACACGAAGTTCACCATCTGCGCGGCCATCTGGTCGTTCGTCGCGAAGTCGCGGCCCGAGAGGAGCTGGCGGAAGTAGAAGCGGTCGTCCACGGCGCCGAGCCTACGAGCTGGCGCCGGCCTGCCCCACACGCGACCCTCGATGGTGCCCTGGGTCAGGTCCCAGCCCCATGCGGCCCGAAGCTGACCCGGGACAACGACCGCCAAGGGCGCGAGCGCCACGGCGCCGGTAACGTCGTACCCCGTGTCGGACGACGTAGAAGGGCGGTTGCGGGCGGCGCTTGACGCGCTCGAGGCGGTGATGGCCGACCGGTCGCTGCTGGCCCGGCTGCCGATGGAGGAACGGACCCGGCTGCTCAATGCGGCAGGGAACGTCTACGAGCCCGACATCCACGCCCGGCGCCGCCAGATCAAGGCCGAGCGACGGCGCACCAAGTCGCAACGGGCCGAGCGTGACCAGGAGACCCTGAACGAGACCGGTATCCGAGCGCTGCGGGCCAAGCCGGTGTTCACCACACCCGACGTCTTCGCGCCCGACGAGGCGCCCGCCGACGACGTCGACGACGCCATCGACGCTCGAGAGGCGATCGAGCCGCAGCACTGCTACGTGTGCAAGCGGCGCTACACGCGCCTGCACCACTTCTACGACCAGCTGTGCACCGAGTGCGGCGACCACAACTTTGCCAAGCGCACCGAGACCGCCGACCTGCGCGGCCGGGTGGCGCTGCTGACCGGAGGGCGGGTGAAGATCGGCTACCAGGCCGGCATCAAGCTGCTCCGGGCGGGCGCCCGGCTCGTGGTGACCACGCGCTTCCCGCGCGACGCCGCGCTGCGGTACGCGGCCGAGGCCGACTTCGACCAGTGGGGCGACCGGCTCGAGGTCTACGGCCTCGACCTGCGTCACACCCCGAGCGTCGAGGCGTTCTGCCAGCACCTGCTCGTCACCTACGACCGTCTCGACTATGTGGTGAACAACGCCTGCCAGACGGTGCGGCGCCCACCCGATTTCTACCGCCACATGATGGAGCTGGAGGGCGCGGCGCTGGCCACCATGCCGACCGAGACCCGGGCGCTGCTCGGCGCCTACGAAGGACTCCGCCGCGTCGACATGCTCACCGACGGCGATGCCGTGCCGGCCCCGGCCGCGGCGGTGGCCCCGCTGCCGCTGGGCCTCACGCACGCCGCCGAGCTGTCGCAGGCCGCGCTGCTGCCCGACGACGAGGCGCGGCCGCACCTGTTCCCGGCGGGGCGCCTCGACGCCGACCTGCAACAGGTCGACCTGCGGGACGTGAACTCGTGGCGGCTGACGCTGGCCGACGTGCCCACCGTCGAGCTGCTCGAGACGCAGCTCGTGAACGCCGTGGCGCCGTTCGTCCTGAACGCCCGGTTGAAGCCGCTGCTGCTCCGCACACCCGAACGCGACAAGCACATCGTGAACGTCTCCGCGGTGGAGGGCCAGTTCTACCGGCGCCTCAAGACCACGCGGCACCCCCACACGAACATGGCCAAGGCCGCGCTCAACATGCTGACGCGCACCTCGGCCGCCGACTACCAGGCCGACGGGATCCACATGAACAGCGTCGACACCGGCTGGGTGAGCGACGAGGATCCTGCGCACATCGCCGAGCGCAAGGCGGCCGAGCAGCGCTTCCACCCGCCGCTCGACATCGTCGACGGCGCGGCGCGCATCGTCGACCCCATCATCGCGGGCGCCAACACGGGCGAGCACCTGTGGGGCCAGTTCCTGAAGGACTACGCCCCGACCGACTGGTGACCGCGTTGCGGCCTGGCGTCAGCGCCGCCGTGCCGCCCGCGGCGTGAGCGACCACGACCAGCGCCACCGGCCCGGTGCCACCCGGTAGCGGTCGAGCGTGTCCGGCCCGCAGCTGGCCGTGCCGACTCCGCGCTTGGCCACGTCGAGGTGGACCACCGTCTCGCGACGCCGGCGCAGGTTCAACCAGTCGGTCGCGGCCGCCAGGTCGGCCTGGGTGTGATGCGTGGCGGAGCAGCTGGCCAGGCCGCCGTCGGTGCGTTCGACCCGCAGCCCCGCGGTCGGGCCCGACACCGTGAACCAGCGCACGTCGGTGCGGGTGGCGAAGTCCTGCGGCATCACGTAGGGCAGCTCGTCGACGCCGGCCGCGTATCGGCCGACCAGTGAGCCGGCTCGCCGATCGGCCTCGTTCTCCTCCGGTCCGAGGCCGAACCAGCCGACGCGGTCGAACCCGGGTCTCGTCAGGAACGAGACGCCGACGCGCGCCACGTCGTCCCACTCGGCCGGCAGCTCGACGTCCTCGTCGAGCTGCACCCGGCCCTGCAGCAACCGCACCGTCTGGGTGTGGCGGGCGGCCACGCCGCGGGCGCCGACGAGCTCGTGGACCGACACGACGGCGTCATCGACCACGTCGAGCGACACGAGGCGGCGGGCCAGTTCGCCCAGGCCCCATCGCTGCCACTTGCCGAGCGCCTTCCCGTCTTGTCCGGACCACAGCTTGATGCCGTCGTTGTCGGTGGGGGCGCGCCACAGCTCGGCCCGCACGCCGCCGGCCAGCAGTGCTTCGTCGCCGAGGCGCACCTGGTCGACGTTGCCCGACGCGGTGCCCACGGTGACGCTCACGCGACCGGCGGATGCTGTCAGACCCCCGCGGGTGCGCCGCCAGCCCGAGCCGACGACGCCGACGGGGCGCGTCGAGGTCGTGGCGCGCTTGGTCACGACCAGCTGGTCCCAGGCCACCTCGTGGCCGCGCGGCGCCCACGCCAGCGCCGCCGCCGTGGTCCAGCGCACGGTCAGGTGGGCCTCGGCGCCCTCGGGCACCGTCGTCACGTCGAACGGCACGGTCACCGTGCGGGCCGCGGTGGGTGCCACGGCGGGGAGCTCGAGCGTGCCGCGCTGACGCACGACACCCTCGACGGCCAGCTCCCACGCGGCGCGAAGCCACGTCAGGTCGGTGAACCACTGGCGGTTCCGGATGCGGATGCGCTGCTGGCGAGCGTTGGCCCACTCGACGGCCGCGGGGCGGTGCACCCAGGCCAGCTCGCGCATCGCCGGGTGCGGGGCACCGTCGGGCCCCACGAGGCCGTCGGCCACGAAGTTGGCGTCATTGGGCTCGTCGCCGAACTGGCCGCCGTACGCGTAGCGCCACCGCCGGCCGACCTGCTGGCGCAGGCCGTGGTCCTTCCACTCCCACACGAACCCGCCCTGCAGGCCGGGCGTGGCTTCGAACGCCGCCCAGTAGTCCGCCAAGCTGCCGTTGGAGTTGCCCATGGCGTGGCTGTACTCGCACAGGATCCACGGCCGTGGGTCGCCGGCGGCACCGCTGGCGTCGACCTCGCGCACGAGCACGTCGATCGGTGGGTACATCGGCGCGATCACGTCGGTGACCGTCTCGCCGCCCTTCGGCCCGGGCACGGCCCACGTCTGCATGATGGCGCCCTCGTAGTGGAGCGGACGGCTGGGGTCGTACGCGCGCAGGAAGCCCGCCTGCGCCTCGTGGTTGAGGCCGTAGCCGGCTTCGTTGCCGAGCGACCACATGACGATGCACGGGTGGTTCTTGTCGCGCTGCGCCATGCGGGCGCCGCGCTCCACCCACGTGGCCCGGTACGCCGGGTCGTTGCACACGAGCATGTTGAAGGCGTGGCTCTCGACGTTCGCTTCGTCGATCACGTAGAAGCCGAGCTCGTCGCACAGGTCGTAGAAGCGCGGGTCGTTCGGGTAGTGCGAGCAGCGCACGGCGTTCACGTTGTGCTGCTTCATCGTCACCAGGTCGGCGCGCATGTCCTCGACCGTGACCGCCTTGCCGCGCTCGGGGTGGTGCTCGTGGCGGTTCACGCCACGGATCATCACCGGCTCGCCGTTGATCAGCAGCTGGCGGTCGCACACCTCGACGCGCCGGAACCCGACCGTGTCGGCCACCACCTCGGTCACCTCACCCGCCGGCGCCACGAGTGACACCACGAGCCGGTAGCGGTTCGGCTGCTCGGCCGACCACACGGCCACGTCGTCCACGGTCGTGGCCACGTCGACGACGTGGCCGCGGTGCAGATACGGCCGCAGGTCGACGGGGACGTCACCCACCAGGGGGCGCCCGACGGCCCGCCCGCCCCAGGTCTCGAGCCGCGCGCTCACCTTCCAACCGGGGCCGACGTCACCGAGCGACGAGAAGCCGACCGTGGTCCGGACGCGCAGCGTCCCCACCGACAGCCGGTCGTCGTCGCCGACGGCGAGGCCGGCGTCGATGCGCACGTCGGCCACATGCACCGGGGCGATGCTGCGCAGGAACACCTGGCGCGGGAGGCCGCCCATCTTCCAGTGGTCCTGGTCCTCCACGTACGTCTGGGCCGACCACTTCACGACCACGAGCGCCATCTCGTTCACGCCGACGCGCAGGTGGTCGGTGATGTCGAACTCGGCGGCGAGCCGGCTGTCGGTCGACAGCCCCACGGGCGCCCCGTTGACCCACACGTGGAGGACCGACTCGGCCGAGCCGACGTTGAGGATGGTCCGGCGTCGCCGCCATCCGGCCGGCAGGCGGAACGTGGTGCGGTACACGCCGGTGGGGTTGTGGTCGGGTACCTCGGGCGGTCGACCCGCGAACGGCATCTGCACGTTCGTGTAGTGGGGGTGGTCGAAGCCCTGCATCGTCCAGTGGCCCGGCACCGTGATCGTGCGCCACGTCGAGGTGTCGACGTGGTCCGCCACGTGCGCGTCGGTCACGTCCTCGGGACGATCGAACCCGGCGAAGCGCCACGCACCGTCGAGCGACCGGAACCAGTGTGACGCCTCGCCGCCGAGACGGGCCGAGGCCGCGTCCGGGTGGCCGACGAGCGGGCTGCGGGCGGCCAGCCGGTTGCGGGCGATCAGCTCGGGGTCCCGCCACGTGGCCGGCCCGAAACCGTCGAGTGCGCTGCTCATCGTGGTCGCCTCCCGAGCGCCCGGGGCCGGCCCGACGAGGCCACGACGAGCTCGCCGACGCACTGGCGCAGCGTCTCGCGGGCGTCGGGCGTCATGCCGTCGTCGGTGACCACCACGTCGGCCTCGGCGAGGGCCGTGATCGTGCTGAGCGCCCTCAGAGCCCACTTCGTGTGGTCGGCCAGGACGACGAGCCGCTGGGCCGATTCGACGAACGCCCGGTTCGTCTCGGCCTCGGTGAGGTTGGGCGTCGTGAAACCTGCTCGCTCGCTCATGCCGTGCACCCCCATGAACACCTGGTCGACGTGCAGCGACCGGAGCGCCGTGACGGCGACGGGGCCGACCAGTGCGTCGGACGGGGTGCGCACGCCGCCCGTCAGCACCACCGTGAGGTCGGGCCGCTGCGCGGCGTGCAGCGTCTCGGCCACGCGGATCGAGTTCGTGACCACGACCAGATCCGGCACGCCGACGATCAGCTCGGCCAACTGCCACGTGGTCGTGCCGGCCGTCAGACCGATCGCCGTCCCCGGCTGGACGAGCAGCGCGGCGGCCTTGGCGATCGAGCGCTTCTCACCCTGCTGACGGTGCGACTTGGCCTCGAAGCCCGGTTCGTCGGTGGCCCGGTGCTCGACGGCGGTGGCGCCACCGTGGACCTTCTCGAGCAGCCCGGCGGCCGCCAACGTGTCGAGATCACGCCGGATGGTCATGTCCGAGACCTGGAACATCTCGCACAGGTCGCTCACCCGTACGCCGCCGGAACGGAGCACCTCGTTGAGGATGAGCTCCTGGCGGCGTCGGGCCAGCACGCGGCCGGGCTGCCGCGAAGGGGGGACCGTTGCGCTCGCCTGCACCGTCCCAGGGTGCCTGTTGGAATCGCCCAAAGTCAACACAATCGAACGATCGGGACCAACGGCCGCGGGCGAGGAGCGGAAAGCCCCCCAAACATGGGTCCTTCGACGCCAGAGAGCCCGGCGGCGACCCTTGACACGGGCTCGTCTGGCGTGTGAGCTATCGTTGCTTTGTGATGGATTTCGTCTGAATCCACAGGGGGAGAGAAATGTCCAGTCCAGCCCGTCGTTCGCCCAGTCCCACCCAGGTCGGCTTCTCGGTCGTGAGCCGCCGCCAGCTGCTCGCCGGCGCCGGCGCGGCGGGCGCTGCGGCCTTCCTTGCCGCCTGCGGCTCGAGCTCGGGGGGCGGTAGCACCGCCACCACGAAAGCCGGTTCCACCGCCACCACCAAGGCCGGTGCCGCGCCGGCCTCGCTGCCGAAGGGCACCGGCAGCCTCACGTTCGGCTCGAACTACTCCGACGAGAAGCCGAAGGCCGCCATCGAGGCCATGATCGCGGCGTTCGGGAACAAGGACGTGAAGGTCGCCGTCAACACGGTGGACCACAACAAGTACCAGGAGAACATCACCAACTACCTGCAGACGCCGGACGACGTCGTCAGCTGGTTCGCGGGCTACCGCATGCGCTTCTTCGCCTCGAAGGGCCTCGTCGGCGACATCTCCGACGTGTGGGGCAACCTCGGCGAGCTGTCCGATGCCTTCAAGAAGGCGTCGACGGGTGACGACGGCAAGCAGTACTTCGTGCCGCTGTACTACTACCCCTGGGCCGTCCACTACCGCAAGAGCGTGTTCGCCGAGAAGGGCTACACCGTCCCGAAGACCTGGACGGAGTTCCTGGCGCTGGCCGAGAAGATGAAGAAGGACAACATCACGCCGCTCGTGGCCGCCAACGACGGCAAGTGGCCGCAGATGGGCATGTTCGACCAGATCAACCTGCGCACCAACGGCTACGACTTCCACGTCAGCCTGATGGCCGGCAAGGAGAGCTGGACCGACGAGCGCGTCATGAAGGTCTTCAAGAACTGGGAGACGCTGCTCCCGTTCCAGCAGACCGGCGCCAACGGCCGCACCTGGCAGGAGGGCGCCAACGCCCTCGGCAAGAAGGAGGCCGGCATGTACCTGCTCGGCACCTTCGTCACGTCGAACTTCGACCCGAAGAAGGACACCGGCGCCCAGGCCATCATCGACGACATCGACTTCTTCAACTTCCCGGAGATCGATCCGAAGATCGGCGCCGACGCGGTCGAGGCGCCCATCGACGGCTTCATGATGGCCAAGAGCCCGAAGAACGCCGCGGCGGCCAAGGAGTTCCTCGCCTACATCGGCACGGCAGCTGCACAGGAGGCCTACCTGAAGGTCGACCCGTCCGCGGTCGCCGCCTCGGGCAAGGCCTCCACGGCCGGCTACTCCGCCATCCAGAAGAAGTCGGCCGAGTTCGTCGGTCAGGCCAAGTCGATCGCCCAGTTCCTCGACCGGGACACGAACCCCGAGTTCGCGTCGAACGTCATGGGCGACGCCATCGCCAAGTTCCTCGAGGGCCCCGCCAACATCGGCGACATCCTCAAGGGCGTCGAGGAAAAGAAGAAGGCGATCTTCAGCTAGACCTTCCGGTCATGGCCACCACCGACCTGCCGCCGGCGGCGGCGCCCCCCAAGAGGCGCCCCCGCCCCCCCCGCGAAACGCAGTTTACGGGCGCCGCCAACCGGGCGCGCGCCCGGGTTTCCCGG
>JANPGL010000523.1:0-13507 GCA_031423915.1 Actinomycetes bacterium
CGAGCGCGACGCGGGCGAAGGCGCCCCCAGGAACCATCGGAGCGACGTCGGCGATCAGGTGCCAGCGCCCTGCAGCGGTGAAGTCGACATCGACCGACCAGACGCCGTCCGTCGCGAGCGTGGGATGGAGGTGCTGGTAGCCGGTCAGGTCCTGTCGGACCGCGATGAGGTGCATCTTCTTCGTCTGTTCGACCTGAGCATCGAGCACCGGCGCGCCGTCGGGGCCGGCGACGACGAGGCTGACGCGCTGTAAGCCCACGCCGGACGGCCGATCGCGCAACGAGAGCGTGTAGCCGAACTCGCTGCCGCGCGTTCCGTCACCTATTGGCGTCGACATCCCGCTGGCACCGGGCAGCTCGGCCATGGTTCCGTGGTTCATGCCCGCCATCGGATCCGGCGTCGGGGGCGACGATCTCGCTCCCGCTGCGGTGTCGGCCCGGGGCGAGCTCGAGCGGCCGCCGTAGCCACATGCACTCACCACAGTGACGGCGAGGGACGCGACCGCGACGCGAGCAGCCGTTGTGCAACGATTCGACATACCAACGCTCCTGATTCGGGACGAGATCGACGACACCAACCGGAAACCGGCGGTGGATCTACGTCCTCGAGATGCAGAGCGAGGTGAGGGCTGGCGCGACCGAAAGCGTTGGCGGGCCGAAGCTCGACGTCGATGGCCATGCGCGGCGTATCGGTCGGGGCACCACCAGCGCAACCGCGAACGCAACCAGAGCCAGCAGGACGCCGACGAACGGGCTCGCCCCGACCTGCACGCAAGCGGCGACCTTGGACATCGAGCAGTGGTCTCCACTCGCCGGTTCGGGCACGGTCGAACCTGGCCCGTGCGCGGTGGCGCCGGTCGACGTCCGTTGTGCCGCCGCTCCGCTGTCGACGCTGCCGCCCTCATGATGGACGAGCGACACGCAGACCATCACCAGCACAGCCACGGCGGCCGCCATGACGATGCTAAGCACGCGCCGGAGCCGGGTGGACATGTCGGTGACGTTACCATCGTGTCGCGATTGTGTGCTCGTCATGGGCGAGCGGCACCGGCGTCGACGTGGGCGTGTCCTCGACCACGGGGGCCCTGGGGATGGTCACGATGAAGGCGGCCCCGTGTGCGGCGTCGTCGATGGTGACGCTGCCACCGTGCGAGGCGACGAGCTGCTGAACGACTGCGAGTCCGATGCCGCTGCCGGCGATGTGGCGGGTCGGTTCCGCGCGGTAGAAGTGCTCGAGGATGTGGAGTCGGCCCGCTCGCTCGATGCCTGGTCCGGTGTCGCGCCCCAGGACGCGGGTGGCGACGGTGCTCGCGGTCAAGCGCGCCGCGCGTCGGCGTCGCTCCGAAGCGCTCGGCGGAAACGCTCGGTGCCGTGACGCGGAGGGCACGGGGCATGGGTGCAGCCGAGCAGCCGGCGCATCTCGCTGGCGAGTTCGTCGGCCACGCGATCGCGTGGGAGCCACGCTCCCGCCCCCGCCGCGAGAGCAGCCGAGCGGTACGACTCGTCGGGTTCAGGTCCGATCACGATGACCCGGCTTCGGTCGATGCGGTCGAGAGCGGCGAGGCAGCAGTTCGGGAACGAGCCCGCGTCGACCACCATGAGGTCAGGGGTGACCCGCTCGAGTGTCGTGGCCAACCGCTCGTCCTGGTGCGCTTCGGTGGCCGCCCAGCAGCCGAACTCGCGGCGCAGCAGTTCGCGCGTGAACCGGAGCATGCCGGGATGCCTCATGACGACAAGGATGCAGGGCTCCCCGTCACACACCGGGCACGGGCCCGACGACTGCCCGGCCATTCGCTCCTCGTGCTCCTTGCGCTCTCCGACCATGGGCGAGCTCCTTGTCACCCCCCATTGTCGCCGCGCGCCGTGGCGTCCCTCATCCGCTCTGGCTACGGACTCGGCCTTCGGTCGACTACGGAGCCCGGGTTCGGCAGGCCGACCTCTCGGGCCACCTCACGATCTCGACGACCCGTTGCCATGGCACTGCGACGTTGCCCAGCACCCCATTTGGCGTCCTGAGACCGGTCGCGGCGGGCCGGACGAACCCCGCGGAGCTAGCGGCAACGGCGCGCGGTCGAGGGTCTCGCAGCAACAGGCCATGGCGAGCGGTGCGCAGTTCCGTAGTGCTCCGCAGCCCGGCTCCGTAGCGGGCTCGGATGGCGGTGCTCCCTCGGAAGCGCACCATGGAGGCAGAGACGAGGCGCCACCATGACGAACCACATCACGACAATCGCTCGAACGTACGCCGTTCTGTGGCTGGGTTGGGTTCTCGCACGGTCCCAGCAACGGACCGAACTCGTGCCCGCGCCGGTCACTCGATCGTTGCGGCGGTGGACATGACGACGTATCTCGCCAGCAACTGGGCGTGGCTCGTCCTTGTGGTCGTGTTCATCGCCATGCATCGCGGTGGTCATGGCAGCGGGACGCACGCCGGCCACCGGTACGCCCGCCACGACCGCGACACCGGTCCCGAAACACCGAAAGAGAAGGTGCGCAATGAACCACGCTGACATCCACCCCCTCTCGCCGTCACATCGCCGCCAGCCGTGGCGCCGCCCGAGTGTCAACCTGACCACCATCGAGCGGGTCGCCCGAGTCGCCGTCGGCGGACTGGCTGCGCTCGCGGCCAGCATCCTGCTCACCTCGGCAGGATCTGCCGTTGCCGTGAACCTCGTGCTGCTCCTGCTGGCCGCCGGCGTCGATCTCATCGTCACCGGCGCGCTCGGCCACTGCCCGCTCTACCAGCGGCTCGGTTACGTGCCCCGCTCCCTGCGGAGGCCTTCATGACCATCCACGATGTCGAACATCTTGACCACGCCAGCCAGAGCAACAACCGGACCGG
Source organism: Actinomycetes bacterium (assembly GCA_031423915.1). Classification (GTDB taxonomy): domain Bacteria; phylum Actinomycetota; class Acidimicrobiia; order Acidimicrobiales; family Ilumatobacteraceae; genus JANMAT01. The sequence goes on from JANPGL010000523.1 coordinate 2,839, forward strand.
CCAACGGCACGGGTCGCACAGCTGGATGATGATTGCCTGCTGCATCCCCATGCTGATCATCGCTGTGGCGTTGGTCGCGGCCGGTGTCGCCAGCCCCGGCTTCATCGTGGCCGCAATCGCCTGCACAGCCATGATGGCGCTGATGATGCGCGGCATGGATCACGGCGGAGGTGACGGGTCGTGAACCGGCGCAGCGCCCGCACCGGGACCATCGCTGCGCTCGGCCTCTCGGTCTTCTACGTCACCACGGTCTGGGGCGCATCCGGATCCTTCCGGCACCTGCTCGATCAAACGCGTGAGGACTGGTACCTGTTGCTGGCGATCGTCGTCGGCTTCGGCGTGCAGGTCGGCCTCGTCGCCGAACTCCGTCGGCGTCACCGGCTGCACGGCACACCGGCCGTCGCCGGTGGGGCCGGGATCGGGGCGTCCACGATCGGCATGGTGGCGTGTTGCGCCCACCACGTCGCCGACCTGGCACCGCTCATCGCGGCCACCGGCGCCGCGACGTTCCTCACCGACTACCGCATCCCGTTCATGGTGGCTGGCATCGGCGTCAACACGGTCGGCGTGCTGCTTGCGGCCCGTCGCCTCCACCACACCAGCCACCCATCAGCAACCCCGAGAGGTGCGGCATGCGCACACGCCTAGAGCATCCCTCCCCATCCGATGCCCCCCACCGCCCCCACCGGGTGATCCTCGGTGTCGTTGCGGCGGCGGTTGTGCTCGCCGCGGTCGTCACCGTTGCGTTGACCGCCGGACGTGACAAGGCGCCCTCCACGTCGACAGGTGCCCCCATGAGCCCGACGCTGGCAACGCGTTCGATCGAGGCGGGAACGGTGGTGGTGAAGATCCAACCGATGCGCCTCGACGCCAGCGGCGCCACGTTCAAGATCAGCTTCGACACGCACTCCGGTACGTTGAACCTCGACGTCGCCAGCCAAGCCACGCTCGTCGTCGGCGCAGCGGCGTGGCCAGTGCGGAGTTGGTCGGGTGACGCACCGGGGGGACACCATCGCCAAGGTGAGCTCAGCTTCACGCCAGCCGGCGCTCCGACTGGCACCGTAACCCTGACCCTCAACGGCCTATCCCAGCCGGTGACCGCGACCTGGACGCTCGGTACGTGACGCCGAACGGAAGGAGCGAGGGGTTCAACCTCGTCGACCGCAGTGGATTCGGCAGGGGTACCGCCGCGAGACCCGCAGCGTGCGATCGGCACATCATCGCCTGTCCCGTAGTTCCCTCGGCGGGGACGTACGGGCCGGCCAACCAAATCTGCGATGGGAGCGCTGCTGGCCAACCGCGACAGCGCCGGCTAGGCCTACGAGCAGGGTGCCGGCCAGGAGGAACGGGAGATCTGCGTGCCGAACGACGAGCGCGCCTCCCATCACGGGATCGAGGAACGGGCCGAGGCTGCCTGCCGAGGTCTTCCAGCCCAGCGCAACACCCGTCGATCGACCGGAGCGGACCGAGACGAGGGCCGAGAGGTTGGGGATGACCAGCGCGGCGCCGCCGGCCAGCACCGCCACCATGGTCAGGACCACCGAGTAGGAGGTCGTATTGAGCAGGGCGGCGATGCCGCCACTCATCAGGGCAAAGCCGATGGCCACCTGCGAGATCGGTGCCGCGATCTTCGCCAGTAGTCCCGACGCTGGAACCTGCAGCAGGGCCATCACCGTGCCGCAGACGACGAAGGCGATGCTCGTCTGCCCGGCGTCGAGGGAGAGGCGGTCGCGCGCCTAAAGCACAAAGGTGCCCTCGAAGATCGCTAGCCCGCGCACCGGGGATGCGGTGAAGGTCAGCACGCTCTCGGGTCGTAACGTGGTCGGCGCAGTGAGGCCGGGTCGACCTGCGGAGGCACTCCCGAGCGAGCGCTCGACCGGCGACCGCTGCTGGATCAGGCGAACGGGCGCACGACGGCGACGACGTGAGCCCAGTCGATCGGACGTAGGCACACACCGCTGTAGCCCGTGCACGACCCGGCGTGGATCATCTCGGCGTCGCTGACGAACATGCCGGCGTGGTCGGTGTCGTTCGGCGTCGTGCCGTAGTCGAACAGCAGGATGTCGCCCGGACGGGCAGTGGCCCGGGAGACGCGCGGGAGCACGTCGTACATCGGCTCGGTCCAGCTGGCCCCCTGCTTCACCAGGTCCACCGAGCCGCGGAGCCACGAGGCGACGATGAGCCCGGAGCAGTCGTACACATAGTCGCCGGCGGCCACGGTTCTGGCGGTGCCGAACATGTCGGTGCGCGAACACGTGGCCTGACCGGCAGCGCAATCCCATGCCCTGCCGTAGACCGACTCGCCGAAGCGGTAGGGGTTGATCGAGGCGTACCGTCGACCGATCTGGGTTCGCGCCCACGCGATCGCCTGGGCCCCCGTGTTCGCTGTCGGCTTCGTGTTGCCGGTACCGGGGCTGACCGGCCTCGGCACGCCTGCGGCGTACGAGCCCATCTGGTCGACCACGACGTGGGTGGTCTGGCTGGCGTACACGCAGACCTTGCCGTTCGATCCGACAGCGCTGGTCACCGCGTTGGCGATGGTGGTCCCGGCCTGGAAGTTGACGCTCGAACTGGTCGGCCGCTCGGTGCCGCACGGCCACACGGTCAGGAAGCCCGCTGCGGCAGCTTCTGTGGACGTGACGTTCAATGCGACGCCAGACTGCCCGCTGAACTCGAGTTCCAGAGTCCTGGTCGGTGTCACCGCTGCGTTGGTTCGCGTGTCGATGATGCGCCGGGGAGACAGCGGAGCGAATCCCGACGCCGCGCCCGGGCCGAACCACCCGACGATGTCGACGATGAGTTGCGCTGTCGTGTTCGACGCAAAGCACACTCGACCCTGTCCATCGACCGCGGCGATGACACTGTTGGAGGCGGTTCCCTGCGCTCCGACGTTCAGGTTCGACGTGCCGGGCCTGGGGCTTGTACACGACCGGACGCCAAGGTACCCGGGGGCCGTCGCTTCGGTGGACGTGACGTTCAGCGCCACCGCCGTGACGCCGGACGCGGGCACGTCGCCACGACCGGCGACGGGGAGCGGGAAGCTCGAGAACGCCGCCACGGGAGTGCGGCTACCGGCTGTCCGTGTGTCGATCAGGCGGAACGGAACCACGGGACTGAACAGGGACCCGTCCGTGGAGTACCAGCCGCTCACGTCGACGATGACATGGGCTGGCGCAGACGACGTCACACACGCCGATCCGACCGGGCTCAGACCGACGACAGCAAGGTTCGCGACGTCGGCGCCGGCACGGAAGTTGACGGTCGATGTCGTCGCACGGCTGCCACATGGCATCACGGTGACGTAGCCCTCGGCGACCGCGCCGGTGACCGTCAGATTGAGCGCCGCTGCCACGACACCTGTCGTCGGGATGCCGGCGCGGCCAGCCACGGGCACCTCCAGTGTGGTGGTCGGCGCAAGACGGACGCTGGAGTCGCGCGTGTCGACGAGCCTCGTCTGCTCCATGGTGTGGAAGCCGGCCGCCGTTCCTTCCGTCGCGGCGGGGAGCGGTGCGGGCGGGAACAGGTCGTTCACCAGGACGAGGGGCTGGGGCTGACCGAGCGAGCTCACGGCCGCTGATCCGGCCGTTGGCATGAGCGTGACGGCCAGGACCATCGCAGCCCAGGTCGTCATCAGCGAGTTTGCGAATCTACGACGCGGCACCAGCATGACGGTCTTTATCGGCAGCGAGCGACGCGATCGGAGCACTTCACCGAACGCTCTGGCCGAGGTGACCCGCGGCAGCCGCCCGCCACGCTCCGCGTACCAACCGTCTTCCGGCCTACTCGGCGCGACGCGCCCAGGCCGGGACTCGACCATCGTTTCCGAACACCGCACCGACCGCCACGTACGCGAGCAACGCCAGCAGCGCGGCCGACATCACGAGGAACACCGCCCGCTTGGCCATCACTATCTCTCCCGGTGAGGTGTCGCGCTCGAACGACAAGGCGACCGAAATACTACAGCGTGTAGTTTGTGCGGGCGCAACTGCTCCCTTCGGGCCAACATGCCCCGCCTGCGGCGTTCCACGGACCCTCGTCGCTCACGACCAGTAGGTGGCCCGGATGCGGCGTACGAGCGAGCGGAGTGGAATGGAGGCAGGACGACACAAGGAGGCACCTCATGCACTACTGGGGGAACGGAGACTGGTCGTGGTGGAACTGGGCTGCGATGACGGTCGGCATGGCTGCGTTCTGGGGCCTGGTGCTATGGGCAATCATCAGTCTGGTCCGCTCATCGAGCAACCCGAGGGGGCCGACCATGGGTCCGGACCCCGAGTAGACCCTGGCCGAGCGCCTCGCGCCGGGCGAGATCGACGCCGTCGAGTACCGGGGTCCGCATGAGTTCGCTGCGCCCGGCGCACGTGTCCAACCCGGCGATCACGGCGCGACCGGCTCCGGCCACACCCGACCTGACGGACGCGCGGCCACGACAGACGTGGGCCACGACGATCACGCCAGGTTTCCCGTCAGCCCGCGATGAGGCCCTTCAGCTCGGTGATCTCGCCCTGCTGGGCTGCGATGACCTTGCCCGACAGGGCTAGCACCTCAGGATTCGACCCGGCAGCCTTCACGGTCTGAGCCATGGCGATGGCGCCTTCGTGGTGGCGGAGCATCATCTCCGACCACATCTTGTCGAAAGCTGGGCCGGTGGCTGCCCCGAGGGCATCCATGTCGCCGGCCGACATCATGCCCTGCATCGCGGACATGTCGTGGCCACCGCCCGAGTCCATCTGCATCGGCTTGCCCCACGCCGTCATCCAGGCGGTCATCTGGGCGATCTCCGGGTCCTGACCACTCTTGATCCGGGTAGCCAGGTCCTTCACTCTTGGTCCGGCCGCCACCTTGGGGTCGAGGGCGATCTCGGCCATTTCGATGGCCTGCTCGTGATGGGGGATCATGCTCTGAGCGAAGAGCACGTCTGCGTCGTTGAAGCCCTTCGCGGCAGGTACTGAAGACGCGCCCTTTGCCACCTCCGTGGCCGTTGCGCTGCTCGATCCTCCACTGCTGCCGCAAGCGCCCAGGCCAAGCGCAGCAACGAACGCAAGGGCAGAGATCGGTCGAATACTCATGGGAGGGGGGGCCTTTCGGATGGGGCGGTCGCGATGCCCTTATGGACTACGACGCAATGTAGTTTATCCAGGCTTCAGTGCCCCGTCGGGCGCGGCAGTTCGTTGCAGAGTCCGTGACTACGACATAGTGTAGTAGTCATGCATCCCATCGATCGACGGAGGTTCCTCGCGCTGGGTGCGACGGCGACGGCGTCCCTGGGCCTCCTGGCGGCATGTTCGAGCCGCGGCGACGGGGGCGCGGTGCCAGGGAGCCCGACGGAGCCGGCGAACGATAGGAAGTCGAACGTCGTGGCGACGTACCGAGCGCAGGCGCTCAAGCTCGACCTCGCCGGGACCATCGTCGACACGTGGGGCTACGATGACCGTGTCCCCGGCAAGCTCCTTCGCGCCCGGGCCGGTGACCTCGTCGAGGTGACGCTCCAGAACGCCCTTGAGGTCGCCACGTCCGTCCACTGGCATGGCCTCGCCATCGTCAACGCCATGGACGGCGTCCCCGGTCTGACCCAGTCGGAGATCGAGCCCGGCTCATCGTTCACCTACCGGTTCGTCGTGCCCGACGCAGGCACGTATTGGTTCCACCCGCACCATGGGCTGCAGCTCGACCGCGGCCTGTACGCGCCGCTGATCGTCGACAGTGCCGACGACGACACCAAGGCAGACGCCGAGTACGTCCTCCTGCTTGACGACTGGTTAGACGGCCTCGGAACCACGCCGGAGGCGGAGCTGGCGCGCATCCGGAACGTGGGCGCATCGATGGCGGGGACGACCGACATGTCGGGAATGACGATGGCCACCTCTCCCCTGCTCGGCGGCGACGCGGGCGACGCCGTGTACCCTCACCACCTCGTGAATGGGCGCCCAACCAGCGATCCGCTCACGCTGGAACCGCGCCCGCGCGCCGGCGACCGCATTCGGCTCCGCGTCATCAACGCAGGCAGCGACACCGCCTACCGGTTCGCGGTGGCCGGACACAAGATGACCGTCACCCACACGGATGGGTTCCCAGTGGTGCCGACCGTCGTGGACGCCTTTGTCATCGGCATGGGCGAGCGCTACGACGTCACGATCGACGTGCAGTCGGGCGTGTGGCCCATCGTGGCGTTGGCCGAGGGCAAGGGGGCTCGCGCCGCGGCCGTGCTGCGCACGAGCGACGCCGCCGCGAGCACGACGCCGAACCTCGAAGCATCGCTTCCTGAGCTCGACGGCGTGTGGCTCCGCTATGCAATGCTGCGCGCTGCGCCCGGCGCAACGTTGTCACCGCCGGCCTCGTTGCCCAAGCGGACGGTGAGGTTGACCGGGGGTATGGCGGCCTATGACTGGGGCATCGACGGGAGACGGTTCGGTGAGCACATACCGATCGAGGTGTCCGATGGCGAGTGGCTGACTCTCGTCGTCGAAAACACGACGACGATGTGGCACCCGATCCATCTGCACGGGCACACGCCTCAACTCGGCGTGGCCGGCGGCGGCGTGCGCAAGGACACGGTGAACGTTCTACCGAAGACCACGGTGGAGATGACGTTCCAAGCGAACAATCCTGGTGCCTGGATGCTGCACTGTCACAACACGTACCACCTCGAATCTGGCATGGCGACCGTCCTGCGCTACGCGCGCTGACCAGCCGCTGCCGCTTCGGCCACGAACCCAACCCAAGAAAGGCCTATACGTGCACGTCAGCACCTCTACTCGTTCCCGCCTCGCCCTCCGCGCCGCGCTCGTGGTCGGCGTGGCGGCCGTGGTGGCCTACTTCGCGCTAGGCATGCCGGGCATGGACCATTCGACCGGGTCGAGCATGGCTGGCATGGACCATTCGACCGGGTCGGCCATGGCCGGCATGGAGATGTCGAAAGGCGCAGTGCGACGCCGGGTGACGGCGGACGAGTTCGCGATGGAGATCCAACGATCGGACACGGTGGTCCTCAACGTCCACACGCCGTACGAGGGCGAGATCCCCGGCACTGACCTGTTTCTCCCGTTCGATGCCATCGACAACGCTCGGCTACCGCAGGACAAGTCCACAACGCTAGCGGTGTACTGCCAGACCGGCCGGATGTCGGCGCAGGCTGCGACGACCTTGGCGGAGCTCGGCTACACGTCGATCGTGGAGCTCGAAGGTGGCATGCAGGCGTGGACGGCGAGCGGGCGGACTCTGGCCGACGCGTGACCGATGACGCCGATGCACGCGGCAATACGGCTCACGGTCGACGGGCGTACTCGCGGATGAGCTCGACCAGCTCGATGGGACGGAGGAGCGGCAGGTGGTGGTGGCCCGGCCAGGCGCAGAACCGCGTGGCGGGCCCACGACTCGCCAGTTCGCGTAGCCACCTCTGGTCGCACACCGGGTCGGCGTCACCTGCCACGATGACGACGGGCGCGTCGACCTGGGCGAGCCAGCGCGCCGTGTCGGCGTCGAGGACCAATCGTCGCAAGGACCGCGAGTAGGACGCCCAGCTGTGCTGCACCGAGTCGGTCGCGATCTCGGCGGGAAGGTCGGGCCGGGCCAGCACGGCCAAGCGAGCGGCGAGTTCGCGGTGTCGACACATCCATGTGCACGCCAGTTCGGCCAGACGGCCATCGTTCGCGAACAGTCGGGCCATGAAGCCGAGTCCCGACAGGTGGCGCACGGCTGCAGCCCGATCTGGGTAGAACGGCGGACTGACGCAGATGAGCGCCCGCACGCGCCCCGCGCGACTCTTCCCGATCCACATCGCGACCGCGGCTGCGGCGGAGTGGGCGACGAACACGGTCGGCTCGTGCACCTGCAGGGCGTCGAGGCAGGCACACACGGCGGCGGCGTGCTCCTCCGGTCCATAGAGACCGTCGGGTCGAGGGGAGGCACCGAAACCGAGGAGGTCCGGGACGATCAGCCGATGGTCAGCGGCGAGTTCGTCGAACGCAGCGCCCCAGTACCGTCCGGACGCCGTCAGGCCATGGAGCAGGACGACGGGCGAACCCGTGCCGAGCACGCGAGCCGTCAGCGGGCCGGCAGCCTGCGCGGCTGCCGGCGGAGACCAGCGGACGCGCCTGCCGAGTCGCACGGATCGCCGACGTGCGGCGAGACCGCTGACCGACAGGGCCACGCCGACGGTGGTCACAAAGGCGACGACCCGTCGGCGGGTCACGCCGACCAGGGAACCGTCGTCGAACGCGCCCGGTACCCGCTCGAATCGCTCGGCACGCCGCCGCTTCCGTGCTGCAGGCCACAGACTGACTCTGCGCCCCGCGCGGGTTGCGACGGCAGTGAACGAGGCCTTGGCTCCGGGCGAGGCGGCTCGGCGCTTTGGCGTCCCATGTCACTCAGAGGCCGGAGGTCGCCGGCGGCGAAACCACCAGGGCAGCCGTGATCGCCAGGATGACCAGGCCGAGCCCGAACTCGACGAGGATCCCACGGCGCAACTGGCCCAGTGATCGAGGCCCGGGTTCCCGACCGCTCGATGGGCGGCCGAATCCTTGGTTGACCCGCTGGCGGTTGGAGTGGGCCAGGATGAGCATGGCGCCCATCATGGCGATCTTGATGAGCAGGTAGCGGCCGTGGGCCCCGTCGAGCAGGCGCCCTGGGTTCCCGACCAGCCTGATGGACTGGGCCAAACCCGTCCCCACAATGACGGCGACCGCGGTGGCGGCGCCGCGGCCCAAGCGGGGCACCACGAGGGCGAGGTCGGAGGCGGGAAGGGCGCGGATGGCCACGATGCCAACCATGGCGAGCGATCCGATCCAGAGCGCCGCCGCCGTGTGATGCAGGACGTCCAGTGGCACGCCGACGAGCGGCCATCGCTGGGATGCCGAGTGCCCAGCGAACGCCCACGTGCCCATGAGGCCCATGCCAGTGAACCCGAGCGTGCTCCAGTGCACGTCGGCCGGCGCAAGCTGCGGGCGCTGAAGGAGGAGCGCGGCACACCCCACGAGGAGGAGCCGGATGACCAGCGCGGTCCCCGCCGATGTCCGCCCGGCGGTGTCCAGCGAACCCAGCGCCCCCCAGGGCGCCCGGCCGCTCACGTCCGACGCCAGCACGACCAGCTGCAGCGCCGCGGTGGCCGCGACGACGAGCAAGGATCGCCTCATGAGCACCCGGGCGAACGGGAGCTTGGCGCTGCCGGGCCAGACGAGCGCGTCGGTCAGCACGATGCCGATGAGCGTCATGATGGCGAGGTAGGCGCCGTACCGGAGCATCCAGCGCAGCGGGCCCGGTGTGGAGAAGTCCTCGTCGAGATCGTCGGCGCTCACGGCCGGCAGTGTGGTCGGTGGAACCGCCAGCGTGGTGGGCCCGGCGTACCCTCCGGTCACTGCGGCACTTGTGGTGGTCGTGACAGCGGAGGCGACCGTGAACACGATCCTGCCGGTCAGCGGATGACCGTCTGGTCCGACCAGGCGCCATCGGACGGTGACCTGACCCGTGGACAAGGTCGGGAGCAGCGCGACCACCTCCGTGTCGCCGGTCGGCCCGTGCGTGAGTGACGCCGCTTCGGTGCGTGCGCCGGCGGCGTCGATCACCTGCACCGATGCGGTGTCGAGGGGGACCGGGGACCCGAAGATCATCGCGATACGCGTGGGTGATGCGGCCACGGCCGCGCCGTCGGCGGGATCGCTCGATACGAAGGTGTTGTGCGCAGCCGCTGGCCTGGCAAAGGCCACGACGCCCAGAACCGTTCCCAGTGCCGCGAGCAGCAAGACGAGGGAGCGACGATGGGGCGGGGTGTGCAAGGTCGGCATCGTGACGTACAGGGGTCGGCCGGTGGAGCCAACTACACGATGTAGCACTATACTCGTTGCTGACGACGCAGTCTGACCGGCGCCGACCTTGTCCCTCGTTGGCGTTCCCATCCGCCGGCACAACCAACCCGAGTGCGAGCGATGACACGACGACCCGACGGCGCCCTGGAACGTGACATTCTCGACGTGCTCTGGAGCGCAGAGCGGCCGTTGCTGGCGTCCGAGGTCAACGAGCGCCTGACCGTGCAACTGGCGTACACCAGTGTCGCCACGGTGCTCGTCCGTCTGCACGCGAAAGGCCTCCTCGAGCGAGCGCCGGCGGGACGCGCGTTCGCGTATCGTCCTGCGGTCGACGAGGCGCAGCTGGCGGCCCGACGCATCGACGATGTCCTCGCCAACGCCAGTGACCCGGGCAAGGTGCTCACGCGCTTCGTCGACGGGCTGTCGAAGCGAGACGCCCGTGTGCTTCGACGGCTGCTCGACGGGACGGACCGGTGATCGGCGGCACCCTGCTTTATCCGCTGGGCATGGCGGTGCTGCTCGTCATGGCGAGCACCGCTGCCCATCGGCGCCTCCCCCCGCCCGTCGCGGCCCGGTTCGTGTCCACAGCGCTGGCGCTGATCGTTCTGGCCGCCTTGCCGACGCTCGGGGTCATCGGACTGGCGTACGTGGGGCACCTGCCCTTCCTCGGTTCCGGCTTCCAGTGGTGCGCCCGCGCCTTCGGCATCCACGGTGCCGTCCCGGCGTGGATGGGTGTCCCCGCAGTCCTGCTTCTCACCGGCGGTCTGATTCGCGCCTGCCGGCTGCTCCGCGAGCACCGGCGGCTACGCATCGACCGCCCCGGGCCGGTGGAGGTCAGCAACGATCCACGTCCGTTCGCCGCCACGCTC
>JANPGL010000524.1:0-5458 GCA_031423915.1 Actinomycetes bacterium
CGGCGTCGTCACGCTCCAGGTCGGCGGCGCGGGCACCGTGCCCGTGCCGGCGGGTGCCACCGCCGTCGTGCTGAACGTGACGGGCACCGAGGCCACCGCCGACGGCTACGTCACCGTGTGGCCCTGCGGCGAAGCACGACCGCTGGCATCGAGCCTCAACCTCGTCCCCGGCGTCACCTCACCCAACGCCGTCATCACCAAGCTCGGCACCGGCGGCACCGTCTGCCTCTACACCCAGAGCGGCACCCACCTCATCGCCGACGTCACCGGCTACGTGACGGGCTGACCTGACCGCCGGCCCGGACCGCTTCGGGGGGAGCGGTCCGGGACGGTCAGATCCGGGATCGGCGCCGGAACGGCATCTTCGCCGAGCCCGAGATGAGCTTCTTCAACCTCGAGCCGGCCGACACCAACCAGATCGACCACCACGGCGTGGAGCTCGGTGGCTGGTACACGATCGAGGGCTGAGCTGCGTTGGCCTAGCTTGGCGCCACGACGACCCGAGGGGGACCACGATGGAGAAGGCACCGCACACGCCGTCGAGCCGGGGCCCGGCCGAATGGTTCACCGGTGAGGTCTGGTTCGACGTGGTCGTGCGCGGCACGGAACCGTCGCGCGTGCGCGTGAACGCCGTGCACTTCCAGCCGGGTGCCCGCACGGCGTGGCACTCGCACGCCCTCGGCCAGACCTTGCACGTGACCGACGGTGTGGGCCTGGTGCAGACCCGGGCCGGGGAAACGGTCGGCATCCGGGCCGGCGACACCGTGCACGCGCCGGCCGACGAGTGGCACTGGCACGGCGCCACCCACGACCACGTGATGACGCACCTGTCGATCACCGAGGGCATCGACCCCCACGCCGGCCCCGAGACCTCGTGGGGCGAGCACGTCACCGACGACGACTACCACCGCGCCCACGGCTGAGCATCGATCGGGCGCCGGCCATCGGGCCCAGGAGCCCGGCGAACCGCGGCGGCGGACCCGACGTCGTACCAGGCGACCGACGGAGGACGACATGGGGATCAGGGACACGCTGCGCGAGCTCGACAAGGGCGCGGAGCGTCGCTTCACCGAGCGCGAGGTGGGCTTCGTGGCCGGGCGCGTCAGCGACGTCGAGCGCCGGCTCCGCGCGCTCGAGGACACCACGAAGGCGCAGGCCCGGGCGATCGCCGTGCTGCAGGCCCGGCTGGCGGACCGGCCCGGCTGACCGCCACGGGTCAGAACGGCTCCCAACCCTCGCGTTCGGCGCGCTCGGCCACGGTCTCGTGCGGCGGCGGCGCCGACGTCGCCGTCGGCGTGCGGGCCACGGCGTCGAGGTGCGGGCCGCAGTAGCGCTCGCCCTTCTGGGGCGCGTTGGCGCACGGCTTGCCCGCCTTCGTCGTGGCCGCACAGGGCGTCCCGTCGACCGAGCCCGCCGAGCCCGAGCCGGCGCGGAACAGGTCGCCGTGCAGGCACCAGGCGTGCGCCCACTTCCCGGTCGACTCGTCCTTGGCGATCCGCTCGCCGACGTCGTAGCGCTTGCCGCACGAGCCACAGGTGCCGGCGAACTTCGCCGCCAGGTTCGGCGGTGGCGACGCCGGGTTCGGTGGCACCGGCTCAGCCCCGCCCGGCTTCGCGGGCCCGGATGCGGGCCTGCACTTCGGGGCGGCGCAGCGGCGGCACCGTCGCCGGCGGCTGGCGCCGGTCGGGCAGTACGGCCAGCAGGCGCGCCGTCGACTCGGCCACCTCGCGCACGGCGGCCTCGAACGCCTCGTTCGCCGCGGTCGGCACCTTGGTGAGACCGCTCACCTTGCGTACGTACTGGCGGGCGGCGGCGACGATCTCGACGTCGGTGGCCGGGGGCTCCAGGCCCCGCAGCTCGGTGATGTTGCGGCACATGGTCGCAAGGCTACGACCCGCGGCCTGCCGGTACGATCGCGCCGTGACCGACCTCCACCGTGCCGCCCTCCATCTGGCCGAGTTGAACATCGGCCGTCTCCACGCCCCGATCGACGCCCCCGAGATCGCGGACTTCGCCAACGCGCTCGACGAGATCAACGCGCTCGCAGAGGCCGCTCCAGGCTTCGTCTGGCGACTCCAGACCGACGAGGGCAACGCCACCGGCATCAAGGCGTTCGAGGACGAGCTGACGATCCTCAACCTGTCGGTGTGGACCTCCGTCGATGCGCTGGCCGACTACGTGTACCGCAGCGCCCACACCCCGTTCCTGCGGCGGCGGCGCGAGTGGTTCGAGCGCATGGAGGTGGCGGTGGTGCTGTGGTGGATCCCCGCCGGGCACACGCCCACGGTGGCTGAGGCGCTCGAACGGCTCGACCACCTGCGCCGGCACGGCCCCTCGCCGCACGCCTTCACGTTCCGCGAGCGCTTCGCCCCCGGCGACGACGGCCAGCTGGCGCCGGCCGACACCGACGATCGCGACGCCTGTCCCGCCTGACGCTACGTTCGCTCCATGAGCGACACCCCGAGCGACGCCTCGATCAGCACGGAGCAGCTGCCCATCCTGCACGGCGTGCGGGTGGTCGACATGACGCAGTACCTGGCCGGGCCCACGGTCACGCGCCTCATGGCCGAGCTCGGCGCCGACATCGTGAAGATCGAGCAGGCGCCCTACGGCGACCCGACCCGGTCGTTGGCCATCGTGAAGGACGGCCGCAGCGGCTACTTCGTGCAGCAGAACCGGGGCAAGAAGAGCCTGTGCATCGACTTCGACCAGCCCGACGGCCGCGCCGTGCTCGACGCGCTGATCGCCCGGGCCGACGTCCTCGTCGAGAACTACGGGCCCGGCGTGCTCGAGCGCCGCGGGCTCGACCACGACTCGCTGAAGGCGACGCACCCACGCCTGATCATGGCGTCGATCTCGGGCTTCGGTCGCAAGGGACCTTTCAGCCACAAGACGGCGTTCGACATGATCGCCCAGGCCCAGTCGGGCCTCATGCACATGACGGGCGAGGCGGCCGGCCCGCCCCAGGCGGTGGGTACGTCGATCGGCGACGTGTCGGCCGGCGTGCACGCGCTCACCGCCATCGGGCTGGCGCTCTATCACCGCGAGCGCACCGGCCGCGGCCAGCACGTCGACATCGCCATGATCGACGCCTTGTTCCACGCCCACGAGATCGCCGTGCAGGGCCCGTCGCTCACCGGGATGAAGTGGCGGCCGGGTCGCGCCGGCCACTTGTCGCGCCTCAACGCGCCGATGGGTGCGTACCGGGGCCCGCAGGGCTGGGTGGTCGTGCAGGTGATGGCCGCGCAGTGGCCGGGCATGTGCCGCGCCATGCAGCGCCCCGACCTCGAGCACGACGAACGCTTCGCCACCATCAACGTGCGCCAGAAGAACCGAGACGCGCTGAACGCCATCGTGCAGGAGTGGATGACGACGTTCGCCACCGACGCCGACCTGCTCGCCGCGCTCGAGGCCGAACGCGTGCCGTGCGCGCCGGTGATGGAGCCCGCCGCCGCCATCGGCAACGAGTACTTCGAAGCCCGCCGCATGGTGCGCCACGTGACCGATCCGATCCTCGGCGCGCTCGACATCCCGGGCAACCCACTGCGGTTCAGCGACCAGCCTCAGGAGCTCGAGCTGACCGCCCCGCTGCTCGGCCAGCACAACGACGCCGTACTGGCCGAACTCGGCTACGACGCCGCCCGCATCGAGGCGCTCCACGCCGCGGGCGTGCTGCGCAAGGGCGACCGGTGACGGCGTGAGCGCCCCGGCGGCCCGCCCGCCGTCGGTCGATGCGCTGGCCCGGTCGCTGGCGCACACCGGCCTGCCCCACCCGCTGCTGGTCGACGCGGCGCGCGCCGCCATCGCCGCCGGCACACCCGAGAGCGCCACGCTCGAAGTGCACGCGCTGGCCCGGGCGCTGCTGCAGCCCGTCGTGAACGCAACGGGCGTGCTGCTCCACACCAACCTGGGTCGGGCGCCGCTGGCCGTATCGACGCCCGGCTCGTACACGAACCTCGAGCTCGACCTGGCCACGGGCAAGCGCGGGTCGCGTCACGCTCACGTGGGCCGGCTGTTGGCTCGACTGTGCGGCGCCGAGGCGGCCATCGTCGTCAACAACAACGCGGCGGCCGTGCTGCTGGTGCTGGCCGCACTGGCCACCGGACGCGAGGTGCTGGTGAGCCGCGGCGAGGCCGTGGAGATCGGTGGAGGCTTCCGCGTGCCCGAGGTGATGGCCCAGTCGGGCGCCCGCCTGGTCGACGTCGGCACCACGAACCGGACGCGCCTCGACGACTACCGCCGGGCGTTGAACCGGCCGGGCGCCGACGTGGCGCTGGCGCTCAAGGTCCACCCGTCGAACTACGAGGTCGTCGGCTTCACCGAGACGGTCGAGGTGGCCGCGCTGGCCTCGTTGGGGGTTCCGGTCGTGGCCGACATCGGCTCGGGGCTCGTCGACGCGGCGTGCCCGTGGCTGAGCGACGGCCCGCCGTCGTGGCTGGGCGACGAGCCGGCGGCGCGCCAGACGCTGGCCGCCGGCGCCGCGCTCGTGACGTTCAGCGGCGACAAGCTGTTCGGTGGCCCGCAGGCCGGGATCATCGCCGGCCGGGCCGACCTGGTCGCCGCGTGCGCCGCACACCCGTTGGCGCGAGCGCTGCGCCCCGGCAGCCTGGTGCTGAACGCGCTCCAGGACGTGGCGTTGGCCTACCTGCGCCGTGACGGCGCCGCCATCCCGTTCTGGTCCATGGTGGCGACGCCGATCGCCTCGCTCGAGCGCCGCGCCGCGGCGATCGCCGCTGAGGTCCCCGCCGCTCGCCCCGAGCCCATGGACGCGTTGCCGGGTGCCGGCTCGCTCCCCGGTGTGACCGTCCCGTCGTTCGGCGTGTCGCTGCCCGGTGACATGGCCGAGGCGCTGCGCGCCCAACACCCACCGGTGATCGCCCGCGTGCGCGACGCCCGCACGTACCTCGACCTGCGCACGGTCGACCCCGGCGACGACCCGGTGCTGGTGTCGGCCCTGGCCGGTCTGGCCTGAGTCACGCCCCGGTCCCGTCGGGGTCGAATGCCGGTCGTGACGTCGACCTCCCGCAGCGAACCTGGCCCAGATGAACCCCCCGTGCCGACGAGGCCACGCTCCGCGCGTCCGTCGGTTCGCGGACGCTTCAGATGTGGTGCACGAACGATGCCGGTGACGGGCTTCGCCGGACGGGCGTCTGCCTCCGTCGCGTACGATCGCTGCCGGGCGGGAGACAGGAGACGATCCATGCGCGGACGCCATCGGTACGCGGCACTGGCACTGGCCGTCCTCAGCGCGTGCTCCAACGCCAGCACCGCCAAGCCAGCCCCGGGCACCACCGCCGCCAAGCCCACACTCGCCCCAGCCGTCACCGCCTCCATCAGCACGCTCCCGCCCGCCCCCACCACCACCGCCGGGTCCACGACATCGACTGCACCGGCGACCACGACCGTGCCGTCGACCACCGCTCCAGCTGCGACGCGCACGACGATCGACCCATCGGAC
>JANPGL010000525.1:0-2138 GCA_031423915.1 Actinomycetes bacterium
CACGGTGAACGTGCCGCCGCCGCCGGTTCGCGTCAGGAACCGTGGCCCGGTCGACCGTTGACTACCCAAAGGACTGGGTATAGGCTTCGCAAGACCGTCAACGACGACGAGGACGTACCGGCATGACGATGGTGGAACTGGTCGACGAAGACGGCGCCCGAGAGCGTGTCGAAGCCGCCGGTGTCGATGAATCCGCCGCCGACCTCGACGAGTTCCGTCGGGCGGCCGAGCGCCTGCTCCTCGACGCCGGGTCGGCCGGCCGGACGGGCCGAGAGGCCGCCGCGCTGCTGATCGCCGAGACGCTCCGCCTCGGCGCCCGCTACGGCATCCACTCCGCCTCGTGCGTCGACGGCCGCGTCGTGGTGGCCGCCACGGCCATGGGCGCCACACCTGCAGCACCGTCCGCATCCTTCGCCCCGACGGCCCGGCGGTCCCGCCCGACCTGGGAGCCGGATGCCGTGGCCCACGACGTGCCGGTCACGGAGTTCGGAAAGGTGCCGGGGCCGCACCTGGCCCGCCTGGCCGACGGTGTGGCGTTCAGCATCTCCCGGCGCGCACGCGTCGTGGTCGAGGTGCACCCGCTCTCCGATGCCCAGGCGCGCGCCGCTGGTCTGTACGACGACCCGGCCGTGGCGGTCGATCCCGTCGCCGTCTCGCAGCTCATGGACAACCCGTCGGGCGTGCTCAAGCGCATCGAGGCCGAACCCGATCGGCTGGCGCTGCTCCGAAAGAACAACGTGGTGATCGGCTGCATCGTGCCGGCCGGTCACCCCGTGCTGGTCGCCGCGCTCGGCCCGGCGCCGGCCCGGCTCTGATCGGACGTCAGCGCCGTTCGGGCATCGGGCGCACCAGCGCGTTGCGGAGCCGGACCACCAGCTCGTGGTCCGCGCCCGCCAGGTAGTCGTCGACCGATCGCGCCGGGTGCGCGTGCACGGGGTGACCGGCCTCGGCCAGCCCCGCCACCTCGTGATCCCCGAGCGGTGCCACGAGCACCTCGATCGCCCCGCACCGCAGGAGCGCGAACCCCTCGAACCGGCCGCCCAACACGGAGAACGTGACCGACACGTGGGCGCCGTGGTCGTCGACCGCGCGGGCCGGCACCTCCTCGCCGCGCAGCAGCCGTTGCAGCGTCGACGCGCCTGGCGTCCAGCGCGCCGCATCGACGTCGAGCCGCCGTTCCACGGAGCGCTCGACCACGATGCCGTCGAGCGCGAACGTCAGGTCACGCGTGTCGCCCGGCACGGCCGGAGCGTAGCGAGCGCGGGCCGCGACGCGTCAGCCGTGCCCGTGCGGCCGGACCAGGAACTTCTCACCCGTGGCCTGCTTGGCGTAGGTGGCGATGGCGTCGAGGCCGAGCACCTCCGGCAGCGTGGCGTGGCGGGTGTAGCCGCTGGCGAACGTCGTGGTGATCTCGGCGGCGACGCGCTGGCGCAGCCGCTCGGTCCCCTCGGCCCCGACGCGCTGCAGGAACGGTGTGAGCAGCCAGCCGCCCAGGCCCCACGCCATGCCGTAGGCGCGCTGCAGCTCGGTCGGCCCGCGATCGAGCCCGCCGTAGATGTACACCTGCTTGTGCACGCTCGAGCCGTAGCGGTTGTACTCGGTGGCGCGGGCGTTGATGGCCGCTTCCATGGCGCCGAGGATCTGCCCTGCCAGCTTCCCGCCGCCGATGGCGTCGAAGGCGATGGTGGCGCCGGTGGCCACGAGCGCCTCGGTCAGGTCCGTGCCGAACGACGGCGCCGACGAGTCGACGACGTGGGTGGCGCCCTGGGCGCGCAGCAACGCCACGTGCTCGGGTCGGCGCACGATGCTCACGAGCGGCACGCCGTCGGCGAGGCACAGCCGGTTCAGCATCTGGCCCAGGTTCGACGCCGCCGCCGTGTGCACGAGCGCCGTGTGACCCTCGAGCTGCATCGTGCCGACCATGCCCAGCGCGGTGAGCGGGTTGACGAAGCAGGCGGCCGCATCGACCGGCGTGACGCCCGCCGGAACCGCGAGGCACTGCGTCACGTTCACGACGCGGTACTGCGACTACATGGCGCCGCCGAGCAGCCCGACCGTCGCACCGACCAGCGCCGGGGCGGCCGGGGAGTCGCCGGCGGCGACGACCACGCCGCCGCCCTCGTTGCCGACGGGCATCG
>JANPGL010000526.1:0-19266 GCA_031423915.1 Actinomycetes bacterium
ATCAAGCCGGGCCAGGCCGACGTGACCCCGCAGGCCACCCAGGTCCTCGACTTCAAGCCGGATGCCATCGTGTACTCGGCCCAGGGCGCCGACTGCTGGACCTTCGTGAACTCGCTGGTGAAGCTCGGCTGGAAGGCCGACGTCACGCCGCTCGTCCTGTCGGGCGCCTGCCTCGACATCGCCAAGATGAAGGAGATCGGTGACGCCACCAAGGGCATCTACTTCACCGGCGGCGCGTCGATCACCAACCCCGAGTCGCTCGAGGGTCAGCTGAAGGACGAGGCCATCACCTACGCCGCGAAGATGAAGCAGTACGCCGAGGGTGGCTCGGAGACGGCCGGCAAGGGCTTCGCCACGGCGGGCTTCACGGTCACCATGCAGGTGTGGGAGATCGCCAACGAGCAGGCTGCAGGTGATCCGTCGAAGATCGACGGCGCGGCGTTCACCAAGCTGATGGGCGCCACGAGCGGGCACCACCAGTGGGGCGGCACCGGGCTCGACTGCGCCGGCGGCGTGAAGAATGCGCCGTACATCGCCGTGTGCAACTCGATCGCCTCGACGAGCCAGTGGGACGGCACCAAGCTCACCACGAAGCGGAAGAACTACTCGGGTCTGTACCTGCTGAAGGGCACGGAGCTCGACTTCGGGAAGTGATCCCGAACCACGTCTGACCGGGACGGGGGAGCGACCTGCGGGTCGCTCCCCCGTTGCGCGTGGTCGATGAGGTGGCGTTCGGCGTGCTTGAATGCCCCCGGACCTTCGTGGGGGAGGGCCACCGGCCGAGTGGCCGGAGGACACAAGCAAGGGGAAGATCGTGCGACTGTCACGACGAATCCTGGCGCTCGCCACGGGCCTCGCGCTCGTCGGTGCTGCGTGCGGGAGCAGTAGCGGCTCGAAGTCGGCGGCCACCAGCGCCGCCGGCACCACGGCGGCCGCGGCCGCCACGACGGCGGCATCCGCGGCGACGACGGCCAAGGCCACCACGGCCACCACCGCTGGAGCGACCACGACGGCCGCCGCCGGCGGTGGCGAGCAGACGAACGCCAAATGGGTGGCCGACGCCGAGGCGGCCGCCAAGGCCAAGCCGTTGAAGGCCACGGGCGACCCCGTCGTCCTCGGGTTCCAGAACCCCGAAGGCGACCCGGCGGGCACGTTCCCCGAGTACTCGATCGCGGCCGAGGCGGCCGTGAAGTACATCAACGAGGAGCTCGGCGGCATCGGCGCCGACTACAAAGCCGGTAAGCCCGGGCGCCCGATCAAGCTCGAAGTCTGCAAGATGGCCATCACGCCCGCCGACTCGCAGAAGTGCGCCAACGAGCTGGCGGCCAAGAAGCCGTTCGCCGTCGTCTCGTCGCTGAACTTCTTCGGCAACCACTTCGCCATCTACAAGGCCGCCAACATCCCGGTCATCGTCGGTACGCCCATCACGGCGCTCGACTTCACGTCGCCCGGCGTGTTCGCCATCGGCGGCGCCGGCGGCTGCCTCGGCGTCCACACAGGCCTCGTCGACTTCGTCACCAACACGTTGGGCAAGAAGCGGATCGGTGTCCCGTGGGCCGACACGCCTCCCGGCGTGTTCTGCTACCACGACCTCGAGAAGAAGCCGCTCGAGGTTCTGGCGGGCAAGACGCTCAAGGGCGGCGACATCAAGGCCGAGGGCAACAGCCTGAAGGGCTCCATCGCCGGCCTCGAGCACATCGGCGTGCCCATCAAGCCGGGCCAGGCCGACGTGACGCCGCAGGCCACCCAGGTGCTCGACTTCAAGCCGGACGGCATCATCCTGTCGGCCCAGGGTGCCGACTGCTGGACCTACGTCAACTCGATGTCCAAGCTGGGCTGGAAGGCGACCGAGACACCGCTCGTGCTGTCGACCGCGTGCCTCGACATCGCCAAGATGAAGGAGATCGGCGACACGACGAAGGGCATCTACTTCGTCGGTGGCGTGGCCATCCAGTCGCCCGACGCGCTGAGCGGCCAGATCAAGGACGAGGCCCTCACGTTCCAGGCGAAGATGAAGCAGTACGCCTCCGACCCGGCCGCGGCCGGCAAGGGCTTCGGCGGTGCCGGCTTCACCGTCACGATGAACATCTGGATGATCGCCACGCTGCAGGCCAACGGCGATCCGGCCAAGCTCGATCAGGCCGCGTTCGTCAAGGCGTTCGGGGCGACGAGCAACCACCACCAGTGGGCCGGCACGGGCCTCGACTGCGCAGGCGGCGCCAAGAACGCCCCGTACGTGGCGGTCTGCAACTCCATCGTCACGGCCTCGCAGTGGGACGGCGAGAAGCTCGTCGTCAAGCGCCAGAACTTCTCGGGCCTCGGACTCGTGAAGGGCACCGAGCTCGACTTCGGCAAGTGAGCCGCTGAGCGGTCTCCGTCACCTCGACCACGGGGGAGCGTCACTCGACGCTCCCCCGTGGCGCGTCATCGTTTGGCGACGGCAACTAGTCGGCGGACCGTAACTAATCACGGGGTCACTTTCTCGCCGCGGGTGTGCTTGAATGGCGAGCGGGCCACCGTGGGGACGGCCCGGGGTCGGGCCCAACCCGTTCCGAGGACACGAGGGGGAAGACGACCGTGCGCACGACACTTCGCGGCCCTGCGCCGATGCGTCGCCGTCCGCCTCGGGTGCTCATCCACCGGCTGGCTTCCGCCTACCGGCCGTCCAGTAACCTCAACCCGCCGAACAGCATCCAGGGGGAATAGATGCGGGAATCCATCGCGTACCTGCTCATCGGACTGGGGGCTGGCGCGTTCTACGCCATGCTCGCCGCCGGTGTCGTGGTCGCCTTCAAAGGCTCGGGCGTCATCAACTTCGCCCATGGGGCCATGGCCATGTTCGTGGCCTTCCAGTTCCACTACCTGAAGACGAAGAGCCGGCTCCAGCTTCCCTGGGTCGACTTCCTGCCGTTCAAGTGGTTGAACATCCCGGTGACCATCAACTTCGGTGAGGGCAAGATGGGCTTCGTCCCCGCCTTCATCCTGTCGATGCTCACCGCCGTGCTGCTCGGTGTGATGGCGCACTTCCTGGTGTTCCGTCCGCTGCGAAACGCGGCGCCGCTCGGCAAGGTGATCGGCGCGCTCGGCACGATGCTCTACCTGCAGGGCGTGGCGCTGAAGAACTTCGGTTCGGACAACCCGAACCCGAAGGCGGTCTTCCCCGACGGGATCTTCCGGAACTTCCTCGGGCTCGGCAAGCCGATGCCGAAGGACTCGCTGTCCTTCGCCGCCTTCGCCATCGTCATCGGCGCCGTCCTGTGGGTGTTCTTCCAGTACACCCGTTTCGGTCTGGCCACCCGGGCCGCGGCCGGCAACGAGAAGGGCGCCGTGCTGCTGGGCTACTCGCCGGAGCGCCTCGCCCTCACCAACTGGATCGTGGCCGCTGTTCTCGCCGGCCTGGCCGGCGTGTTCGTCGGTTCCATCACCGGCGCCCTCAACCCGGTGAAGTTCACCAGCCTCATCGTGCCCGCCCTGGGCGCCGCCCTCATCGGTCGGCTCGCCTCGATCCCGCTCGCCATCGGCGGCGGCCTCCTGATGGGCATGGTCGACTCGTGGAGCACGACCTGGCTCACCATCCAGAGCTGGTGGCCGAAGTTCATCACCTCGTCGGGCGCCAAGGATGCGCTGCCGCTGCTCGTCATCGTGCTGGTGCTCGTCCTGCGGGGCAAGAGCCTGCCGATCCGAGGCACGATCGAACAGAAGCGCCTGCCGCTGTCGCCCTACCCCAAGCGGGTGATGATCTGGTGCTTCGTGTTGGGCGGGTTCGCCATCATCCTGGCCACCGGGCTGCCGGGCGGCTTCCTGTTCCACGGCCTCGACGGCGTGTGGGGCCTGGCGCTCACCACCACGCTCATCACCGCCATGATGATGCTGAGCTACGTGGTCATCACCGGCTACGTCGGCCAGATCTCCATCGCCCAGATGTCGATCGCCGGCGTCGCCGCCTTCGTCACGTCGCGGTTCATGGCCAACGGCCTCGCGTCACCCGACCAGCCCTTCCCGGTGAGCGGCCTCAACTGGCCGTGGCCGCCGGCGGCGCTCGGCGGCATCATCGTGGCGGTCATCGTGGGCGTGCTCGTCGGCCTCCCCGCCGTGCGCATCCGAGGTGTGCAGTTGGCCGTGGTCACCATCGCGGCGGCCGTGCTGCTGCAGACGCAGTACTTCGAGAACGACCACTGGACCGACCTGCGAGCCGGCTCCAACGCCATCGTTCGTGATCCCACGTTCTTCGGCTGGGACATGTCGGCGGCCGGCAAGGGTGGCCTCACCGACAACCCGAGGTTCGCCATCTTCTGCGTGGTGGTGCTGTGCCTGTTGGCCGCCGCGGTGGCCAACATCCGGCGCAGCGGCACCGGCCGGCGCTTCCTGGCCGTGCGGGCCAACGAGCGTGCGGCGGCCGCAGCGGGCATCGAGGTCCCCCGGGCCAAGCTCCTCGCCTTCGCCCTGGCCTCGGCCATCGCCGGCGTGGGCGGCATCATGACCGGCTTCCAGCAGCGTCAGGTGTCGTCGGCCAACTGGGTGTTCTTCTCCTCGCTGGCGCTCCTCGCCTTCGCCTACCTCGGCGGCATCACCTCGATCGCCGGCGCGATCATCGGTGGCGTCATCGGCGCCGGCGGTCTGGCCGCAGTCATCGGCAACTACCACAACCCGGGCTTCACGCCGTACGTCGCCCTCATCGGCGGCGTCGGCATGATCCTCACCGCCGTCATCCACCCCGAGGGCCAGGCACCGTTCTGGCAACCCGCCGTGCAGTACTTCGGCAAGTGGATCAGCACCGGGCCGATCGACAAGTTCCCCAAGTTCATCCTCAAGGTCCTGCCCGGCATGATCCCGGGCATGCTCTTCGCCTGGTGGCTCATCTTCATCAAGGCGCAAGAGTGGCGGAACTGGCACCTGCTGATCATCCTGCAGGTCGGCGCCATGACCCGAGGCATCGCCAAACAGATCATGGCGGGCGTCAAGGCCAAGCGCGACGGCACCGCCGGCGCCGGACACGGACCCGTTCCCCCGTCGGCCACGTCCGACTCCACCCCGGCGCTCGCGGAGGCGTGATGGCTGCACTTCTGGAAACCCACGGACTCACCGTCACCTACGGCGGCCTGAACGCCAACGACGACGTCAACATCGCCGTCCAACCCGGCAACGTGTGCGGGCTCATCGGCCCGAACGGCGCCGGCAAGACGACCTTCATCGACGCCATCACGGGCTTCACCGCCCCGTCGGGCGGCCGCGCGATGTTCGACGGCAAGGAGATCAACGCCCTCTCGCCGGCCCAACGGGCCGACGCCGGCCTGACCCGCACGTTCCAGTCGCTCGAGCTGTTCGACGACCTGACCGTGTGGGACAACCTCCTCGTCGCCGCCGAGCGGCCCCTGTGGTGGTCGTTCTTCGCCGACCTGGTGAAGCCGAACCGCCGCTCGGCTGCCGAGGCCGAGGCCGAGTGGGCACTCGGGATCATGGGCCTGCAGGACCTGCGGGACCGGCTGACCACCGACCTGTCACACGGCCAGCGCAAGCTGGTCAGCGTGGCCCGGGCGCTGGCCAACCGGCCCAAGCTGGTGCTCCTCGACGAGCCTGCCGCCGGTCTCGACACGGCCGAGAGCCAGTTGCTCGGCAACCACCTGCGCGACTTCCTCGAGCGGGACATCACGGTGTTCCTCATCGACCACGACATGGGCCTCGTGCTCAACGTGTGCGACTACATCTACGTGCTCGACTTCGGCCGCATCATCGCCGAGGGCACAGCCGCCGAGATCCGGGCGAACCCGGCCGTCATCTCGGCGTACCTCGGTGAATCGGCCGGCGAACTGCAGGCCCAGGAAGGCGCTTCGATCAGGGGGCACGGATGACCGCGACGACGACGGACACGAAACTGGTCTCGATCGAGAACCTCTCGGCCGGCTACGGCGGCGTGCCGGTGGTGCGCGGCCTCAACCTGCACATCGGTCCCGGCGAGGTCGTCGCCCTGCTCGGCCCGAACGGTGCCGGCAAGACGACCACGCTGCTCACGATCTCGGGCATCCTGCGCCCGATCGAGGGCACGGTCGACGTGCTGGGCGAGCCCGTGCTGGGCGGCCGCGCCTACAAGACGGCCCGACGGGGCCTGGCCCACGTTGCCGAGGACCGGTCGCTCTTCTTCGACCTCACGGTCACCGAGAACCTCCGGCTCGGTCTCACCGGTGACCGGGCCCGGCGAGCCGTCGCCATGGACCGGGCCATGGAGCTGTTCCCGGCGCTGGCGCCGCTGCGCAAGCGCCGTGCCGGCCTCCTCTCGGGCGGCGAGCAGCAGATGCTCGCCATGGCCCGGGCGCTGGTGTCGGAGCCCAAGGTGCTGCTCGTCGACGAGATGTCGATGGGCCTGGCGCCGATCATCGTCGAGCGCATGATGCCGGTCGTCCGGCGCATCGCCGACGAGACCGGCACCGGCGTCCTCATCGTCGAGCAGCACGTCCACATGGCCCTGGCCATCTCGGACCGCGGCTACGTGCTGAACCACGGCAACCTCGTGCTCGAAGGCACGGCCGCCGACCTGATGAGCCGCCGCGACCTGCTCGAGGCGAGCTACCTCGGCGGCGACCACTAGAACGCGCACCGAGGGGCCCGTCGGAACCTGGTTCCGGCGGGCCCCTCGTCGCGTCCGAGGTCAGCCCGGTGGGCCGACGACCGCCACCGTGACCGCGCCGTCGCGGCGCAGCACGACCGGTTCGCCGCCGGTCACGCCGACGTCGATCGGGTCGTGGCCGATCACCAGCACCTCGCCGGTGGAGGGCCGATAGACCGCCGGGATGGTGCGCGACGCTCCGAACCAGGCGGCCGGCACGGGGACGTCGCCATCGGTCCCCCAGACGACGGCATCGGCCGGGCCGTTCAAGACCCACCACTCACCGGTCGACGGGCGGAACACGGCCGGCTGGGCCAGACCGTCACCGTCGTAGTCGCCGGGCACGGGCACGTCGCCCGGTTCGCCGAAGCGGACGGGCGCGGCGGCGACACCGAGCCACTCGCCGGTGGCGGGCCGGTACACCGCGGGTTGGGCCACACCGACCGTCGTGTACGCCGCAGGCACGGGCGTGTCGCCGCGGGCACCGAGCGTCGTCGCCGAGGCGGCGCCGTCGATCAGCCACTCCCCCGTGGCGGGCCGGAACACCGCCGCCTCGTCGCTGCGGTCACCGTCGTAGTCAGCGGGCACGGGCACGTCGTCCGCCTGCCCGAGCGTCAGCTCGTCGGCCCAACCAGCGATGCGCCACGTGCCGGCGGCGAACGCCACCAGCTCGCTGGCGCCGTCACCGTCGAGATCGGCGGCGAGCGCACGGTCGGCCGACGCACCGAAGCGGATCGGGCGGGCGGCGCCCGCCAGGGTCCACGAAAGGCGCGGCGGGATCACGGCGGTGGTCGACGGCCCGGACACCTGCTCGGCGGCCACGTCGGCGGTGCCGCCGAGCCGGAGGCGGCCCTCGAGGCCGTTCCACCGGGAGAAAGCTGAGCGCGTGGCCCGGGCGAAGGGGTTCTGGGGCCAGCGATCGGTGGCAACCCAGGCGGCGCTGGGGGCGAAGGTGGCCACCACGAGCGTCGCCACGACGGCCGTGCGCACCCTCGGGATCGCGCCGATGCGGGCCCGCCGGACGCGGCCACCGCGCACGAGGCGCCGGTCGACGAACGCGGAGAGCCGGACGACCCGCGGACGGGGCTGGCGGCCCCGCCGACGGCGGCGACGGGTGAGGCGGTGCTCGGCCATGAGCACGAGCTCGCCGGCGAGCACACCGGCGCGGGCGGCCAGCAGCGCGGCGCGCCGAGCCGTGCGACGCACGGAGGCCGGGCGGGCCGCCGCGAGCACGACCAGGACCAGCGCCGCACCCACCAGCCCCGGGCGCCAGGCCAGGGGCAGGCGGTCCATCAGCCGTCGGTGTCGGCGAGGGAGGCGGCGCCGACGCCGGCCTCCATGCTGCCGGTCGCCGTCGCCGCGATCTCGGCGGCCACCGGCGCGCCCACGGCCTTGCGGTCGAACGTCTTCTCCTGGATGACCTTGCCCATCTCGGCCAGCAGCGTGCGGGCAGGGGTCTGCAGGTCCCAGTCACCGAGCTTGTCGCTGGCGATCAGCGTCTGCATGGTCTGGTGGGCCAGCTGCAGCTTCGTGAGCTCGGCGGCACGGAGATCGGCGACGACCTCGGCGACCTGCTTCTCGCCACGGGCGAGCATCATCGCCACCAGCGCGGGCTCGCCGCCGGTGATGCGCTCCACCCAGAAGTTGGCGCGCATCCCCATCGACTCGCGCTGCAGCTCCTCCTCGAGCGAGTTGGTGGCGTAGCGGGCCCGGATGAGCTCGCGCTTGCGGTCCTCCTCGATCAGCGCCGCCTGGTGCTGCTGGGCACCCTTGTCGAGCGTGATCTTCACGAACAGGTCGGTGACCGACAGGCCGTAGCGCTCGAGGGCGCCCTCCGTCGTACCGAGAGCACCGAGGCCCTCGCGCATGGCCGCTTCGCAGCTGGCCGCCTTGTCGATGCGATGCTTGCGGCCGACCTGGCGCAGCACCTTCTCGACCTCACGGGTCACCACCGGGGCGATGTTGTCGACACCGGTCGACACCGTCACGATCGCCTGGCTGACCTGGGTGGTGATCCGGGCCTCGACCGTGAACGAGTAGGTGTCCTCGGCGCTCGGCACGAGCAGGGTCAAGGTGATGTCCTGCTCGCGCCCGTCGACCTCGACGATCTCGGTCAGGTTGCCGAAGCTCCCCTCACCGGGCGTAAGGCCGGTGGTCAGCTGGCCGTCCACTCGGAAGACCTGGATGACACCATCGCGACGGGCCGGCACCTCGGGGGTGCGGCTACGGCGCATGAGACCCTTGCGCTCGGTCTCGATGGTCTGGCGGCTCAAGATGGGATAGCTCATCGCGGCACCTCGTGTGCGGGCTCGATCGTCCCGCACCTCATCGACCGGGTTCTGGGAAGAATCAAGGGCGTAGCCCCGATCGCGCCACATCTTGAGACAACCGTGAGGATTCGGCCTCGATCGTCTGGACCGCCTCTTGGCGTGGCGGCCCACGACCCGACATCGACACGATGCGTGCCCGTACCCTTGGACGATGAGCCCCACCGGGCCCCCGCCGGGCACTTGGAAGCGGATCGTGCCCCTCTTCCGACCCCATCGGCGCAAGGTGGGGTTCACGGTGATCCTGGTGCTCGCCGGCGCGGCGGTCGGCGTGGTGAACCCGCTGCTCATCAAGCGGATCTTCGACACCGGTCTCTTCGTCGACGGCGGCCCGCGGCTCGGTCGGGTGTGGTTCCTCGCCGGGCTGATGGTGCTGTTCGCCTCGGCCGGTGCCGTCCTCGGGCTGGCCCAGACCTGGCTCACGAACCAGGTCGGTCAGCAGGTCCTGCGGGCCCTGCGCGTCCGCCTGTTCGACCACCTCCAGCGCTTGCCCCTCTCCTTCTTCACCGGGACGCGCACCGGTGAGATCCAGAGCCGCCTCACCAACGACGTCGGCGGCGTGCAGGGCGTGCTCACGTCCACGCTCAGCTCCGTGCTCTACAACGTCGTCACGTTCCTGTCGGCGCTCGTGGCCATGGTGGCGCTGTCGTGGCAGCTCACCGTCGTGGCGGTGGCCACGGTGCCGTTGTTCTTCACGCTGAGCCGGTGGGTGGGCGAGCGTCGCCGTGTCGTCACGGCGCGCACCCAGGAGCGGATGGCCGAGCTGACCGTGGTGACCGAGGAGTCCCTCAGCGTCTCGGGCGTGCTGTTGTCGAAGGTGTACCACCGCCATCGCGACCAGCGGCTGCGCTTCGACGAGGACAACCGGCTGATGGCCGACCTGCAGGTGCGCCAGCAGGTGATCTCGAACGCCTTCTTCTACGGCATCCAGGTATTCCTGGGCGCGTCGCCCGCCATCGTCTACCTGGTGGCCGCGTACCTCATGAGAGACGGCGGCGGCGTCACGGCAGGAACCGTGGTGGCCTTCACCACGCTCCAGACGCGCCTCTACTTCCCGGTCAGCCAGCTCCTGCAGGTGGCCGTCGAGCTGCGGTCGTCGCTCGCCTACTTCGACCGCATCTTCGAGTACCTCGACATCGAGCCGTCGATCGTCGACGCGCCCGACGCCGTGCGGCCCGCCAAGGCCGACGTCGTGGGCCGCGTCGAGCTGCGCGAGGTGCGCTTCCGCTACGAGCGGGGCGACCACTGGAACCTCGACGGGGTGTCGCTCTCGGTCGAACCTGGCCAGTTGGCCGCGCTGGTGGGCCCGTCGGGTGCGGGCAAGACGACGATCGGCTACCTCGTGGCCCGCCTGTACGAGCCGGAGGAGGGTGCGGTGCTCATCGACGGGATCGACCTACGTCGGCTGGCGCACTCGTCGCTCAGCGAGACCGTCGGCTTCGTGACTCAGGAGAGCTACCTGTTCCACGCCACCATCGCCGAGAACCTGCGCTACGCCCGCCCTGACGCCACCGACGCGGAGCTGGTGGACGCCTGCCGGATGGCCGCCATCCACGACCGCATCGCCGAGTTCCCCGAGGCCTACGCCACGGTCGTGGGCGAGCGCGGCTACCGGATGTCGGGCGGCGAGAAGCAGCGCCTCGCCATCGCCCGCGCCATCCTGCACGACCCGCGCATCCTGATCCTCGACGAGGCCACATCGGCCCTCGACACCACCAGCGAGCGGCTCGTGCAGCAGGCCCTCACCCGGCTGATGGCAGGACGCACGACGATCGCCATCGCCCATCGGCTGTCGACGATCCAGGCCGCCGACGTCATCTTCGGCATCGACGGAGGCCGGGTCGTGGAGTCCGGCACGCACGACTCGCTGCTCGCCGCCGGGGGGCTGTACGCCGGGCTCTACCGGGAGCAGTTCGGCGGGGGCCTGGTGGAGTGCCGGACGGCCGACGGGGTGCGGCTGGTCAACGGCGCCGTGCTGCCGCTCCACGAGCAGCCGGTCGGCGGCCCGGAATAGCGGGAAGCGGGTGCCGGTTCACCCTGCCATGCGAGAAGGCGACCAGGCCCCCGACTTCACCTCGACGACCCACGACGGCACGGCGGTGAGCCTGTCGGCGCTGCGGGGACGGTGGGTCGTCCTCTACTTCTACCCGGCCGACGACACGCCCGGCTGCACCGCGGAGGCCTGCTCGTTCCGCGACGCCTACGAGGACTTCACCGACGCCGGCGCCGTGGTCGTCGGCGTGAGCGGCAACGACGCCGCCAGCCACGCCCGGTTCGCCGGCAAGCACCAGCTGCCGTTCCAGCTGCTCAGCGACACCGACGGCTCGCTGCGCAAGGCCTACGGCGTGAAGAAGTCGCTCGGGCTCCTGCCAGGGCGGGTGACGTATGTGATCGACCCGCAGGGCATCGTCCGCAAGGTGTTCTCGTCCCAGCTCAAGGCCAAGCAGCACACCGCCGAGGCCCTCGAGACGATCCGCGGCGCCACCGTCTGAGCGAAGGAGCTGGGGTCGTC
Source organism: Actinomycetes bacterium (assembly GCA_031423915.1). Taxonomy (GTDB): domain Bacteria; phylum Actinomycetota; class Acidimicrobiia; order Acidimicrobiales; family Ilumatobacteraceae; genus JANMAT01. The sequence continues at coordinate 11,441 of JANPGL010000526.1, forward strand.
GACCCCGGCCGCGGCAGACTGCGTGCCGTGGCGGCCGGCAGCGACGATCCCCGGGTGGTTCGACGCACCCAGGTGGTCGACCTGGCCCGGTCGGTGCCCCTCGGCGTGATCTTCCCGCTCGAGACGTCGGTCCTGCTGACGATCGCCATCAAGCGCTTCGACACGGCGGGGTTGACCAAAGGCGTGATCGCCGCCGCCAGCGGTGTGGGCCTCCTGGCCTCGCCGTTCGTCACCGCGTTGGCGCGCCGTTCCGGCCGACGGGTGATGGCGGTGGCGGCCGCGGTCTCGGTGGTCGGTGCGATCGGGCTCGTCGTCGCCGCCGTCGGGCCGTTGCCCCTGTTCGTACTGGGGGCCATCGTCGGCATCGCCTCGGTGTCGGCGGTCATCCCGCTCGTGACGGTGACGTACGAGCGCAACTACCCCGCCCACCAGCGGGGCAAGCGCGTCGGCGCGGGCATGGCGCTCAAGGTGGCCGTCGCGGCGACGACGGGCCTGGCGATGGGTGCCTTCCTCGACCGGCACCTCGGGCGCTGGTGGGTGGTCGTCCTCGCCGGTGCGGCCGTCCTCGTCGTGATGGCCGGGCTCCAGCTCCTCATGCCCTCGGCGCCGCTCGCTCGGGTGCCGGGGCGCCCCAACCGTCCCTGGCCCCACTTCCATCTCCTCGGCCAGGACCGCAAGCTGCGCCTGACGCTCGGCGCCTGGATGCTGATGGGTTTCGGCAACCTCATGCTGCTGCCGCTGCGCGTCGAGTACCTCGCGTCGCCTCGCTACGGGATCGGCGCCGACGCCGCCAAGATCACGCTGCTGACGGTGACGGTGCCCTCGGTCGTGCGGCTGGCCTCGATGCCCGTGTTCGGCGTGGTCTTCGACCGGTTGAGCTTCTTCGCCTCGCGGATCGTCGTGAACATGTTGTTCGCCGCCTACGTCGCGGCCTTCTTCACGGGGACCAGCGACCTCGGGCTGTACGCGGGTGCCGTGGTGCTCGGGATCGGCGGCGCCGGAGGCGACCTCATGTGGGGCCTGTGGGTCACCAAGTTCGCCCCCGCCGATCGGGTGGCCGACTACATGGGCCTCCACACGTTCTTCACCGGCGTCCGGGCGGTGGCCGCGCCTATTCTCGGGTTCCTCGTGATCGCCTCGATGCCGTTGTCGACCGTGGCGTGGCTCGCCACAGGACTCATGGTCGCGTCGTCGCTCGTGCTCCTGCCGGAAGCGCGGGCCGAGCGGGCGTCCCGTGCCGCCGCGCTGGTCGAGGTGACCGGGTGAGCGCGCCGGCGGCTGCGGCCGGCACGCTGGTGGTGGCGGGCGTCGAGGTGGCGCGGCTGGGCTTCGGCGCCATGCACCTCACCGGTCCGGGCGTGTGGGGCCCGCCGGCCGACCGTGGCGGCGCGGTGGCGGTACTGCGGCGCGCCGTCGACCTGGGGGTCGGCCTCGTGGACACCGCCGACGCCTACGGGCCGGGCACCAACGAGGACGTCGTCGCGGAGGCCCTGCACCCGTACCCGGCGGGCGTGCTCGTGACCACCAAAGGCGGCATGGTGCGCAGCGGCCCCGGCGCCTGGGGTACCGACGGTTCACCGGCGCACCTGCGGGACGCGTGCGTGGCCAGCCTGCGCCGGCTGCGCGTCGACGCCATCGACCTGTACCAGTTCCACCGGCCCGACCCCGGCGTGCCCTTCGCCGACAGCGTCGGCGCCCTGGCCGAGCTGCGGGCCGAGGGCAAGGTCCGCCATGTCGGGCTGAGCAACGTGAGCGTCGCCCAGCTGCGCGCCGCGCAGGCCATCGTGCCGATCGCCTCGGTGCAGAACCAGTACAGCCTCCACCACCGCGAGGGTGACGACGTGGTGGCCGCCTGCGAGGCCGACGGCATCGCCTTCCTGCCCTACCGGCCACTCGATGTCGGCCGCTTCCACGCCGCGCACCGGGTGGCCCGCACCCTCGGCGCCGATGTGCGTCAGGTGGCGCTCGCCGCCCTGCTGGCCCGTAGCCCGGTGGTCGTGCCGATCCCGGGCACGGCGTCCATCGCCCACCTGGAGATCAACGTGGCGTCGGCGGCACTGGCGCTGGACGCCGCCCAGGTGCGCAAGCTCATCGGGTGAGCCCGACGACGGCTGCCGCCGTGCGGCCGAGGAGCTCGACGCGTCCCGGGACGTGGCCGTTGAGCGGTGCGTTCAAGGTGAAGCCGTCGACGCCGAGGCGCAGGTCCTCGGCCAGCCGCTCCCCCACCGTGTCGGGATCACCGACGACGAAGCGCGACAGGAGTGCGGCGCGCTGCTCGTCGCCCAGGATCCCGAGGTCGACGCCGCGCTGGCGCAACCCGTCCGCCAGGTCGGCCTGCGCCTCTTCCATCGTGGGTGCGATGCAGGTGGACCGCTGCCACGACACGGTGATCTCGGCCCGGTCGCGTCCGAGCTGCTGGCAGTGCTCGGCCAGCGCGTCGAGCTTGCGGGGCAGGTCGCGCGCCTCGGCGATGAGGTTGGACTCGTCGGCGTACTGGGCCACCATGCGCAACGTCTTGCGCTCGCCGCCCCCACCGATCATGACCGGGATCCGCGACACCGGCGGCGGTGAGTTGAACGCATCGACGGCCTGGTAGTGCTTCCCCGCGAGCGATGCGTGCTCGCCGCGCAGGAGCGGCACGATGATCTGCAGCGCCTCCTCGAGCTTCTCGAACCGGTCGGTGAACGTGCCGAACTCGATGCCGAACGCGTCGTGCTCGAGCTGGAACCAGCCGGCGCCGATGCCGAGCTGGGCCCGGCCACCCGACACGATGTCGAGCGTCGTGACGGTCTTGGCCAGCACGAGCGGGTTCCTGTAGGTGTTGCCGGTGACCAGCGCGCTGAACCGCACCGTCGACGTCTCGCGGGCCAGCGCGGACAGCAACGAGTAGCACTCGAGCATGAAGTTCTCGGGCGGGCCGAGCATGGGCAACTGGTAGAAGTGGTCCATCACCAGGACCGTGTCGAAGCCCGACGCGTCGGCTTCGCGGGCCTGGCGGGCGATGACGTCGAACAGCTCGGCCGGACCCACGCCGGGGTAGGTGAAGTTCGGGATCTGGTAGCCGAGTCGCGTCATGTCGCCATTCCAGCACGACGCGGCGGCCGATTCAGCCGGCGAGGCCGATCTTCTCGCCGGCCGACAGATCGTCGACGGCGGCGAACGTACGGCGCACCAGGGCGTCGAACAGCGCCGCCCCGCGCTCGTTGGCCGGATCGATCGTGAGCAGGCTCGCCCCGAACGTGGTGGCGTAGAACACCAACCCCTCGAGGTAGCCGCGCCAGACGCCCTCGAACGTGACCGCATCGGCGGGCACACCCGCGGCGTGGATGCCCGCCACGTACCGCTCGATCAGCGGCACCTCGATCTCGCGGCGCACGTCGGTCGTCAGGTTGTTGGCGCAGAAGTACACGAGGTCGGTCTGGCCAGGCGCCCGCATGCTGAGCTGCCAGTCGATGACGGCCACGCTGCCGTCGTCGGCGAAGAACAGGTTGTCGAGGCGGAAGTCGCCGTGGATGATCGTGATCGGCTCGTGGAGGTGGCCGTTCACCCAGCCGGGCACGTCCTGCACGAACTCCTCGCACCAGCGAAGCGTGCGCGCCGGCAGCTCGGAGCCGTAGCGCTCCAGGAACATCGGCCAGCCGATGGCGAAGGTGTCGGCGATGGTGTGGACCATCGGGTCGTCGAGCCCGGGCATCCACGTGAGCGTGGGCAGGATCGGGTGCTGGAACCAGGCGGCGTGGTGACGGGCCAGCACGTCGATGGCGCGCTCGGCCTGGTCGACGGTGGCGCCCCGCACATGGTCGCCCGGCACCGCAGGCGCCAGGTCCTCGAGCACGAGGCACGGCGGCTCGAGCACGTTGGCGTAGGCCTTCGGTGAGCGGATCGTGAGCTGCGGCGCGATCTCGGCGTAGAAGCGGTGCTCACGCTCCCACACGCGCATCATCTCGCCGATCATGCGGCCACCCGGGTCGGCCGTCGGCAGCTTCACGATGACCGAGGCCGGCACCGCCGGGTCGTCCGACGTGACGCGTACGCGGGCCAGGCTGCCCATGAAGCCCTCACCGGCCGCGATGGGTTGCACGTCGATGGCCTCGACGTGCCCGCCCAGCACCTCGGCGAGCCAGCCCCGCGTCACCTCGCTCAGTTCCCTCGGCGTCGCCGTCACGATCGTCCTCCCCCATGCCGCGAACCGCGTCGCGCCGCGTCGGTCACGTGGCGTTCCCCGAACGCCGACCGTCCTTGACGATAGCCGGACGCCGACCGGGCGTCGTCGGCCTCAGACCGTGCCCGGCGGCGTCGATGGATAGGGGTGAACGTCGCGACCCACGTGACCTCCCTCGACGACGTCCTTCGCTCGGGCGCGCTCCACAGCGAGTACCAGCCGATCGTCGACCTCACCACCGGGCGGGTTCTCGCCCTCGAAGCGCTGGCCCGCGGGCCGGAGGGATCCGATCTCGCCCGACCCGACCAGCTCTTCGCCGCCGCCGCGCACCAGGGACGCGTCGTCGAGCTCGACTGGGCCTGCCGCGCCGCGGCCGTGCGCGGCGCGCTGGCCACGGGCATGGGCCGGGCGATCAGCCTGTTCGTCAACGTCGAGCCGGTGGCGCTGCACCGGCCGGTGCCGACCGAGCTGGTCGAGCTGTTCCGCACCGCACGTCGGCGGCTCCACCTGGTCGCCGAGGTCACCGAGCGGGCCCTCGTCGACGACCCGGCCGGCATGATCGCCGCGCTCACCGAACTGCGGACCCATGGGATCGGCATCGCGCTCGACGACGTGGGGGCCGAACCGACGTCGTTGGCTCTCCTGCCGTTCGTGGAGCCCGACGTGATCAAGCTCGACCTGCGCCTGGTGCAGGAGCGCACCGACACCGAGGTGGCGCTCATCGCCGCCGCCGTGCGCGCCGACGCCGAGCAGCGCGGTGCGCTGGTGCTGGCGGAGGGCATCGAGACCGAGGCGCACCGCCGACGCGCCGAGGTCCTGGGCGCCACGTTGGGCCAGGGTTGGCTCTTCGGTCGCCCTCGGCTGCTCGGCGACGAGGTGGCCCGCGCCCACGGCGACCCGCTGCTCCCGACGAGAAGCGTCCCGGCACCGGTTCCGGTCACCCCGTGGGCCCTGGTGGCGGGCTCGCCCGCCCGGCGGACGGCCACCAAGGCGTTGCTGATGCCCATGAGCCGGCACATCGAGGCCCAGGCCCTGGCCGTCCCCGGCCACGGCGTGGTGCTCGGCTCGTTCCAGGACGCCCGGCACGTCACCGACGGCACCCGCCGACGGTACGCCGCGCTGGCGACGCGCTGCGTCCTCGTCGGGGCCCTGGCCCGCGGCCTCGACGACGTCCCCGTCGGCGTACGCAAGGGCCGGCTGCGCCCCGACGATCCCATGGCTCGTGAGTGGACCGTGGCCGTCGTCGGCCCGCACTACGCCGGCGCCCTGATCGCCCGCGAGCGCGACGAGGCGACGGCCGGCGACCGGGAGCGCCGGTTCGACTACGTGATCACCCACGACCGGCCGACCGTGGTGACGGCGGCGCGTTCGCTGTTGACGCGCCTGGACCCGCGCTGACGGAACGCGGCCGGTCGGGGCTGCGCTGATCGACGCGTCGGCGATCGGAGTGACCGGGCACGCCTTGGCCGAGCGGCGCTGCGAGCGCGATGGCCCCGGCACCTTCACGGGCACCATCGCCACGCTGAGCTGAGAGCGCGATCGGCCCGTGTGCGGGCCGTCGGTGTCGAGAACCTGCGGTTGCCCGACGATCAGGACGGGGCGTGGGACGCGGTCCAGGCCCGAGCGATGGCGGCCACGTGGCGATCGTCGGTGCCGCAGCAGCCGCCGAGCACCCGGAGCGCGGGCAGCGCCCCGCGCAGGCCCACGTAGCGGGCGGCCAGGTCGATCGGGTCCCCGTCGTCGAGTTCGACCATCTCGTCGAGCTCCGCGTGGCTGAGCGTCGACGCGTTCGCCCGCAGCCCGCCCACGCGCGCCGTCCACCGCGCACCATCGTCGAGCGCCGCCGCCAGGTGCGTCGGGTGCGCGCAGTTGACCATGTAGTGGAGCGGAGCGCCACCCGTGGCGTCGTCGGTCGCTTCGATCGCCCGACCGAGCGGCATACCCGATGGCAGCCGGCCATCGGTCTCCACGGTGAACGACACGACGACCGGCAGCCCGACCGCGACGGCCGCCCGGACGATGCCGACCGCTTCCGCCACGTAGCCCAAGGTGAGCGCGCTCACCAGGTCGACCCCCGCCGCGGCCAGGTGCTCGATCTGGAACGAGTGGTACCCGGCGGCAGCATCCACATCCATCGTGGCCTCGACGCGGTAGCCGTCGCCACGCGGGCCGACCGCGCCGCCCACGAGGAACGGCCGGGCGTCGTCCCACCCGACCCGCGCCTGGTGGACGGCCTCTACCGCAGCGACGATGTGCGCGGCGAGCGCGTTCCGGTCGTGGCCGAGGGTCGCCGCCCAGTCCGGGTTCGCCCGCCACGTCGGCGCCTCCAGCAGAACGGCGGCGCCTTCGGCGCGGGCAATGGCGACGTAGGAGCGGTAGTACTCGCCGAGGAGCCGCCGCCCGGCGTCGTACGCGGCCAACGGATACGCCGCGAAGGCCGGCAGGTCGACGCCTCGGTGGAACATGAGCCAGGTCTCGAGGCCACCGTCGGTGATGACGACACCGTCGGTTGGCCAGGGGGTGCGGGTGGGAGCGGTGGTCATGTCACCATCCAACGACGCGGGAGGCGCGCGTGTTCGGGGATCGTCTGAGGATCGTCTGAGGATCGGTGAGGCGGCGACGTCCCCGTCAACGTCGGTGGCGTTCGACGATGTCGATCGCCACGTGCACGGCCCGGTCGAGGTCGAGCGCCCGACCCTCGGCGACCCATGCGTCGAACCGGTCGCCGCCGACGTCGCGCGCCACCTCGTCGAGCACCGCACCGAGCCGCTCGGACTCCGCGCCGTGGCTGGCCCGCAGGTCGGGGTGGGAGGCCGCAGCAGCCAGCACGACCGCACCGTGCGCGTCGCCGACGGCGTGTACCGTCTCGGCGAGGCTGCGGAGCGTGGTGACGGCGTGCACCAGGTTGCCGTGCCGTCGGTGTCCGTGCAGGCAGAGGGCGTACGCCTCCAGCGCGGCGCCGCGGCGACCGGCCCGGGCGTGCTCCGCCGCCACCGACATCAGCGCGACCGAGGTGACGAACGGATTGCCGACCGACCGGGCCAGGGCGATCGCCTCCTCGTAGGCCGACACGGCAGCGGGCGGGTCGAGGAGGCTGAGCGCCTCGCCGCGGCTGTAGGCCAGCCATCCGCGGTCGGACGGCGCGCACCGGGCGGCGTCGATGCCGGCCAGCCGTTCGAGCGCCGCCGCCGGATCGCCGCCGAAGCTGCTGGCCAGCGCGTCGTTCGCCGCGGCGACCGTGATCAGGTGCTGGTCGCCCAGTTCCCGGCCGACGGTGTCGAGCACGGCGTTCAGTCGCGTGGACCCCGCGAGGTCACCGTCGTAGATGGCCACATCGCTGAGGATCTCGACGGCGGTGCCGATGAGCTCGGCGTCGGCGGTCTGCTCGGCCACTGCACCGGCGTGCGCTCGGGCCGCCGCCAGGTCGCCGACGTTGGCCGCATGAGCCGCCACCAGGAGGCGGGCTCCGAGCAGGGCGTCCGCCCGGGCGGGCCATCGGTCGAGCAGGTCCCGGCTCCACTCGGCCGGCTCGGTCCAGAAGCTCGAGTAGGCGGCCAGATGCAGCGCGCCGCTGATGTCGGCCGCCAGGTCCGGGTCGTGGTCGGTGGCCCAACGATGGCCGAGCCGGATCTCGGCCACCACGTCGTCGAGCCGGCGCCGGCCG
>JANPGL010000527.1:0-16989 GCA_031423915.1 Actinomycetes bacterium
GACCAGTGGTCGAACAGCGAGAGCCCGTTGTCCCGTTGACCTCCATGCCGAGCCGCCTCCGGAACTCGGCGGAGATCTCGAAGCCCGAGGCGTAGATGATGCAGTCGACCGCGTACTCCTGCCCGTTCGCCACGACGCCGCCGGGCGTGATCCGCTCGACGCCCTTCGATGCGCTCACGTCGACCAGCGTCACGTTGGGGCGGTTGAAGCACGGCAGGAACTCGTCGTTGAACGTCGGCCGTTTGCACATCACGCGGTACCACGGCTTCAGGGCCTCGGCGGTCGCCGGGTCGTCGACGATCTCGTCGACGCGGTGGCGGAGCTCTTCCATCTTGGCCATGTCGGCCAGCTCCACCACGCGCTCGCGCTCCTCCTTCGTCTTCGGCCGGTTCTCGCCCTTGGGTGCGCTGATGGCGCGGAAGATGCGGGTCCACCCGTCGTCGATCAGGTCCTCCTCCACGGGCCGGCCGGCGGCCTGCACCGTGAAGTTGTCGCGCCGCTTGCGCTGCCATCCCGGCTCGAGGGTGTCGAACCACTCGGGGTCGGTCGGCCGGTTGCGGCGCCAGTCCACGGTCGACGGGGTCCGCTGGAACACGTACAGCTGCTCGGCGAACTCGGCGACGCGGGGCACGCACTGGATGGCGGTGGCGCCCGTCCCGATGACCGCCACCTTCTTGTCGGCCAGGTTCGTCATGCCACCGGTGGTGTCGCCCCCGGTGTAGTCGTAGTCCCACCGGCTGGTGTGGAACGAGTGGCCTTCGAAATCGGCGATGCCGGGGATGCCCGGGAGCTTGGCCCGTGTGGTCGTGCCGAGCGCCATGATCACGAACCGGGCCCGCACGTCGTCGTCCCGATTCGTGGTGATGCGCCACCGGCCGATGGACTCGTCCCAGTCGATCGACCGGGCGCGCGTCTGGAAGATGGCCCGCTCGTACAGGTCGTAGTGCTTCCCGATGCGCTGCGAGTGCTCGAAGATCTCCGAGACGTAGGCGTACTTCTCGGTGGGCATGTAGCCGAGCTCCTCGAGGAGCGGCAGGTAGCAGTACGCCTCGGTGTCGCACTGGGCGCCCGGGTAGCGGTTCCAGTACCAGGTGCCGCCGAAGTCACCACCCGCCTCGATGATGCGGAACCCGGTGACCCCCTGCTCGGTCAGGCGCGCCGCCGCGAGCAGGCCGCTGAAGCCGCCGCCGATGATGGCGATGTCGATCTCGGCGGTGATCGGGTCACGGGTGAACCCGGGCTCCACGTACGGGTCGTCCTCGGCGAAGCGCGCGAAGTCGCCCGCCATCTCGAAGTACTGGTCGCCGCCGTTCACCCGCAGACGCTTCTCGCGTTCCAGCCGGTACCGCTCCCGGACGGCGTCAGGATCGAACCCCAGTGCATCGGCATCCACGCTCATGGCCCGACCGTAACGAGTCGGCCACGGTGTGTCGAGACCGAGGTCATGGGCTCTGCGCGCGGTCCCGGCCACCTCGGGTGTAACGCACGGGCGTTCCGGGGGACCGTGGCTTCATGCAGAGACATCAGCGCGGCCGCGGCTCTGCCCTGGGCGCGCCTGTCCGGGTGAGCTCCTCGTGCGTGCTCTCAGCACTCGTGGTCGTTGTCCCCGAAGGTGCCTTCGTCGCAGGGCCGATCGGTTTGCGTGGCGAGCAGCGACTGCAACGTGTGGGCGAGCCAACCTTTCAGTGCCGAGCTGAGGGTTGGCTTGGTCATTGCGCTCACGTCGACCTTCACGACGGGGTGAGCGGGGTCATCGCTGTGCACGACGAGGTGGCGCGTGCATGCCGACCCGCCGTTCGCCGTGTACTGCAGCACGAGGTCGAGGGCGCTGCCTGGGTGCAGAGTTGCGGGGAACGGGTTGCGCACCAGCTTCAGTGTCGAGCAACCCGGGCACCGGCAGCTGTCGAATGCGACCTTCGCGATGTGCAGGTCGCAGTCGCCGACGTTGGTGAAGGTGAGGCGCTGCTGCACTCTCGTTCCGAAGATGACTTCCCCGAAGCAGGCTGAACCGGTGATCACGAGCGTTCCGTGTCCGGTGTGCCCCGAAAGGTGCACGAGGTGGGGTGATGCCGGATCGTTGGACACGATCGTGACCGTGGCCGTCTTGTCCCCGATGGTGGTCGGTTGGAAGCGGATCGGGATCTCGATCGAGTCGCCGTCGTCGACGACGATCGGGAGTGCCTGCACGCTTGGCGCCAGGAACTCTGCCGAGTCGCTGGTGATCGAGATGATCTCGAGGTGGCAGGCTCCGCTGTTGTTGATCGTGATGTCGATGTCGGCGAAGTCGCCCCGGCACACATGCCCGGCATTGCCGGAGTCGGGCACCATCGTGACGAGGTGCGGCGTGTCGCACTCCGCGACGAGCCGGACGTCGGCGGGGCTGGCCGGGTCGTCGGAGGTGATGGTGATCGTGGCGGCTGCTGGGCCGAACGCCACCGGTGTGAAACGGATCTCGAGCTCGTAGGTGTCGCCGGCGCCGATGGTCAGCGGGAAGGCGAGCACCGAGGCGACCGCGAACACCGGGTTGTTCGAGGTGATCGCCGTGACCGTCAACGGGCAGGTGCCCGAGTTCGTCAGCATCAACTCGTCGATCAGCGTCTCGTCGAGGCAGGTGTGGCCGAGATGGCCGCCTGCCGGGGTCGACACGTCGAGGGTGGGTGCGCCGGCTGTGGCCGTTGCGGTGACATCCACGAACGGTGCGTCGGGGTCGTTGCTGCTGATCCGAACGACGACCTGGTCGACGACGTTCGGGCGGGTCGGGTGGTAGCTGAGCGTGAAGTCGAGCTGCTCGCCGACCTCGATGACGACCGGGGTGGCTGGCTGGTTTTCGACCGCGAAGTTCGTGGAGCCGAGCAGCGTGGCGACGCTGTCGATGCGCAGGGGGGCGGCACCGACGTTGTACACCTCGATCGTGCGATGGGCACCATGGGAGCAGACGGTGCCGAAGTCCAGCTGGTCCTGTAGAGCCACGGTGATCGCCGGGCCGGCCGGCACCACGAACCGGAACACGCCGCGCCCGTAGGTGGCGGCGCGCAGCGCCTTGGGGTGTGTCGAGCCGTTGATCGCCAGATCGATGACGGGAACCCGCGGTAGGTGGATGTCGTCGACCACCGACCAGGAGAGTCCGTCGTTGACGGAGCGGAGCACTCCGAGGTCGCATCCGGCGTAGATCGTGGTCGGGATGTCGGACCCGTCGAGCGCCAGAGCACCGAAGGGCACGTCGAGCGACGTGAGCACGTCGTCCACGGCTGCGGCCGGGGAGATGTCGGTCCATCCGGCCGAGCCGAGCGTGGTGCGGAACACGTGGCCGGCGGCGCCGCCGCCGGCGTAGCCACCGAGCGTGACGTACAGCCGGGTCGGATCGTTCGGGTCGAACTCGATGCGGGTGACAGCCCGACCAGGCAGGTCACGGGTGATGTTGGTGAACGTCGCAACGGCGCCGGCCAGCGCGTTCTGGGTGATGAACACCTGCGACGAGGCGGTGACGGCGACGACGTTGCCGTTGCTGGGAGCGACGGCCACGACGCCCGCCGACCCTTGGGTCGTGATGGGAGTCCACGAGGCGGTCGCGTCTTGCGACTGCCACAGCTTCTGGCTACCGACGACGTAGACGACGCCGGTGTTCGACGGGTCGACGGCGAGCGAGTTGATGTAGCTGCCGTCGTTCTCCGGTGCGACCCACGGCATGGCCACGCCGGACCAGTTGGCACCGCCGTCGGTCGACAGGAAGATGCCGCCGTTGCTGGCGCCATAGGCACGGTCGACGGTACCGATGTCGTACACGACGTCCCAGCCGTCGCCTCCCGACGTCGAGCGCCACACCTTGCTGCCGACGTCGTGGAGGATCCCGTTGTCCTGCAGCGTGCCGAGCGCCGAGCTCGACGTGGCGTCGGGCTTGCCGTCGACGTTGTAGAAGAGCGAGGTCTGCACGCCGTGTGAGTTCAGCGACGTCCAGGTGCCGCCACGATCGGTCGATCGCATGCAGCCACCGTCGGTCCCGGAGAACACGACCGACGGGGAGCCGGGGGCGAACGCCCACGCGTGCGTGTCGGAGTGCAGGCCGTTGATCGTCGTGAACGTCGCACCCGAATCGGTCGACACGCCTTGGTCACGTGTGCCGACGTACACGATGTCGTTGTTGCCATCTCCCGGCGAGGCCGGGTCGACGCTGAACGCCAGGGCGTACGCGTTGTAGGTGACTCCCGGGATGTTCGTGCCCGTGGTCGGTGCCCACGTGACGCCGGCGTCGATGCTCTTGAACATCGTGACGATGCCCGTGAGGAAGGGGCCCGACCCGGTGCAGCAGTAGACCACCTGGATGCCGCCGGGGTTCGGCGGCGATGTCGGCGGGGCCAGACGGGCGACGAGCTTCTGCGCACCCGGAGGTGCGAGGACCGACGTCCACGTTGCGCCACTGTCGGTCGATTTGAACACCCCGCTGCCCGTAACGCCGGCATAGAGCACGCGCGCCGCGTTGGGGCTCGTAGGGTCCAGGGCGAGGCTGTCGACGGCGCTCGAGAGCCCGGTGCCACGCGTCCAGTTCAGGCCGTGGTCGGTGGACACCCACACGCCGTCGCCGGCACCGACGTAGATGGTGTTGCTGTCGGCCGGGTCGACCACGATCTCGGTGATCGACACGTCGGCGAACACGTTGCCGTTGCCGGCGTTTCCGGCGGGGAACCCGGAGCCGAGCAGCACCCAGCTCGCGCCGCCGTCGAGCGACCGGTACAGGCCGCGCCGCACGATGGTGTCGATGAACGGGGCACTGAACGAACGCCAGAAGACGTTGTCGCTGACGCCGACGTAGACGACGTCGAGATCGCTCGGATCGAGCGCAATTCCGCCCGCCTCACCGATCCCTCGTCCGTCTTCGTGGTCGAACAGGGAACGCCACGTCGCGCCACCATCGGTCGTCTTCCAGACGCCGCCGCTGTTCGTGCCGCGGTAGATGATCGAGGGGTTCGCCGGATGGACGACGATGCACGTGACCGTGCCGTTGTCCTCCCGGCCCGCGTCGATCGGGCTCGGCCCGACGGGCTGCCACACCGTGCCCTGAACGGTCATCGGTCCGCTCCGTTCTCCAGCTCGTCGGGCCCGGGCCCGGGGCGTGGTGCGCGCAACTGCCCGGCGACACCGACAACCGCGCCGGGAAGCCGGCGCCACACCGCGCTCGCCCGGTCGAGCAGTTCGGCCGAGGCGGCCGCGCCACCACCGAAGTGCCGCTCCACGAACTGCGCGTGCGCGGCGACGGATTCGGGGTTCTCTCCGTCGTCGTCCCGTCCGTCGTAGCCACCATCGTGGTAGCCGTCACGGCCGCCGCCGGACGCCACCGGCTCGGACGGCACCGATCGACGTGGAGTGGCGGGCCTCTTGCGCGACTCAGCCATGATCTGACGCTCCTTCCCAACGAGCCACGACCACGAGGCGTCGCCGATTGGCGCGGACGAGCACGGCGACGGTGAGCAGAGCGACCACCGCCACCACTCGAACGACCCACCGCTCGAACGACCCGTCACCACCGTCGGGGTCGGCGCCGGTCAGTGCCTCGAACCACGTCGGCCAGACCACGGTAAGAGCGCTCACGAGCCCGACCGTGATCGCCACAGCGTTCGACACGCGCCTACGCGCCTGGATGCTCACGTTCATCTCGACCCCTCGCTTCGTGTCGGTCGACACCCGACCGGCCCCAAAGAACAGGAGGCGACCATCGTGGGGTCTGATACACCGAGTTCCGAGCCTGTCGGAAGAGTCGCCCAACTGTCAGCGATGGCCGGGTCATCCAGGCTCGCCTGATCTGTGAGTCGTGGGGAGTTGTCGATCGGACCGGTGCATGTTCGAAACTGGTTCTGTCAGTTCGTCGAACGCGACGACGGCCTGTTCAGCGGCCCGGTGACCGACGTGCTGTTCGAACCGGCGGCCCGGGCCGCGCTCGGCGGCGCGAACCGTCGCACTCGCCGAGGACACGCTGCAGGTCGCTGGCGACTCGGTCGAACTGACGACAGCGGCCCAAAGCCTCAAGAGTCCCTCTGTTCCGTAGTGGTCCCTCGGGACGCGGCCGCCGCGGCCGACCGTGGCGACGGGCCCGAAACGCCCTGTCGTCCGATCGGTGGAGTCATGTCCCGTCTCGCTCGCGAGATCAGCATCAGGATCACGCTCGTCATCGCGCTCCTGGCGGTGGCGCTGATGACCGTGTGCGCGGCCGGCATCCACGGCTTGCAGCAGACCGCCGACCTGGCGGACTCCATCTACGCCGACCACCTGGCCACCATCGCCCTCACGGTGGACACGGCCACGACGTTGGACGACATGTACCGGATAGCGGCGACGCTTGCTGTCGAGGCGGACCAGGCGAGCCAGTCCGCGTTGACCGCGCGGCTGTACGACCAGGTGCCCGGCTTCGAGGTGTCGCTCGATCGTCTCCTCACCGCCCACGCCGGCGACGACGCCGCCGAGCTGTCCGTCCTCCGTTCGGTCGAGGACGCGTGGAGCCGCACCAAGGCAACGGTCCTCGCCGAGCTGACCGTCGAAGAACAGGCGCGCCCGTCCGAGACCGACGTGCGGGCGGGGTTCGAGCCCCTCGTGGCGCAGGTGCGGGCGCTCGTGGAGAGGGAGCGTCGTGACGCCGACCGTGCCCGCCTCGACGCCCGGTCCGAGTACGCATGGAGCCGCTCGACGATCCTGGTGATCACGGTCGCGTCCCTCCTCATCGGCACCCTTGCGCTGGTGGTGCTGGTGCGGCGAGTCATCCCCCGCGCGCTCAGCCTCGGGGAGGGCCAGGCCCGCTTCGGAGAGGCCATCACGTTGGCCGAGGACGAGCCCGACGCCCACGACTTCCTGCGCCGCCACCTCGAACGGGTGGTGGCAGGTGGCTCGACCATCGTGCTGCGCCGCAACAACAGCGCCAACCGGCTCGAGGCGATCTGGTCAGACGATGCCGCCGTCGGGCCCGTCCTGCGCCTCGACGAGGCCGAACCGCGTTCGTGCGTCGCCGTGCGAACTGCACGTCCCCATCGGCAGACGAGTGGCGACCACGAACTGCTGTCCTGCCGCGTGTGCGGAGGGTGCCCAGGGACTTCGCTCTGCACGCCGCTCACCGTCGGCGGCGAGGTCATCGGCGCCGTCCTGGTCAACTCCGCCCAACCGATCGACGACGACGACGAACGCCAGATCCACGCCACCGTCGCCTAGGCGGCGCCCGTGCTGGCCAACCTCCGCAACCTGGCTGTCGCCGAGTTCCGCGCCGCCACCGACAGCCTCACCGGCCTGCCCAACCGCCGAGCGCTCACCGACACCGTCCGGCGCCTTCTGGCCAACGCCGATCGGGAGGGACGACCTCTCGCGCTGCTGTCACTCGATCTCGACCACTTCAAGCAGATCAACGACCGGTTCGGTCACCCCATCGGCGACCAGGTCCTGGCGTCCGTCGGCGCCGCGCTGCGCGCCAACCTGCGCCCCCACGACTTCGCAGGCCGCTACGGCGGCGAGGAGTTCCTCATCCTGCTCCCCGACACCAGCGTCGACGAAGCGCTCCAGATCGCCGGCCAGATCCACCACCTTGTCAACCAGATCATCGTGCCCGCCATCGACCTGCACGTCACGGTCAGCATCGGGATCGCCGTCTACCCCGACCACGCCAAGGACGTCGAGAGCCTGCAGCGCGGCGCCGATCGGGCCCTGTACGACGCCAAGAACAACGGCCGGAACCGCACCTCCATCTGCACTCATGCCCCGTCGGCCAACCACGCCAGCCCGACGCTCGATCACGCCGACGGCGGCCGTCCGGCCGATCTCGTCACCGACTCGCTCCGCACCGCGGGACCAACGGGCGCGAACGGTGAGCGCGCCACTGGCATGCGCTGACTGCGCCGGCCGCTACTCGCCGCCGGTCGATCGCAAGCGCGTACGCCACCATCTCGTCGTCGCTGCGACCTGTCACCCACCCAGTCTCCCATCCCAGCACGGTCCCTCAGCCGAGGGACCATCGTCCGAGCGTCGCACCACTTCGCTCAGCGCCCGGGAATGGCGACGGATCGCGACGGCGCGCGAGGGGGCGTCCGAGATCCGCGATCCGGTTCGCTGGTACGCGGCCCGGCGGAATCAGGAGCTCGGACCCAGCCTCGCCTCGCGCTGCTTTTGGACCGCCCACCGGGCGCCCAGCATCGCGCCCGTCATGCCACAGGCCAGGTCGGCGAGCGTGTCCGGGTAGGTCAGGTGCAACCCTCCGACCCCGGACTTCATCACGGCGTACTCGGCGATCTCCCACCCGATAGCCGCCATCGCCCCGACGCCCGACCCGGCAACCCACAGCAGGACGCGGTCACGACCAGGGCGCGACAGATGCACCGTGACACCCCAGGCCAGGACAACCCAGTTCGAGAAGTGGAGCACCTTGTCGAAGTGGTTCCACCGGTCGAACCCGCCGATGGCGTTGCCCAAGGTGTCGAGCAGGAACGGCACGGTGAGGGCGACGTCGAGAGCCAACGGGTACCGGTCCCGGACCGAGCGACCTCGCCAGAGCATGGGCACCAATGCGGCCGGCAGGAGGAAGAGCGGCAGCCGGAAGGCGTAGCCCTTGCCGGCGAACCCGCCCACGCTCGGGAACAACGCCCCGGTCAGCAGGAGCGCCGCGAGGAGGGCCTTGGCGCCGGCGACGGCGAAGAACTGGCGGCGGGGAAGTGCGGACGTAGGCATGATCGGTGGATGCGGCGAGAGCCTGTGGCGACATCCTTGCCGGTCTGGCGGGCGCCTGACGCACCTCGCCCCATGGGCACCTTCCTCGGGCATGACCGGCGACGCTTGGGTTCTCCAACGCGAGTTCTACTCCGCCGACCCGGTCGGCGTTCCCGATGTCGTCAGCCGCCGCTTGGACCACCGCCGGACGCGGTTCAGGCCCAGGAACCCATCGGGTCTGATTGAGGCTCTGGTCGACCTCCCGGTCACCTGGCCAACGCGCAGAGCGTCGCGGCGACGTTCGCACTCGACAACGCTCACCAGCACGGCCGGCCCGCCGCCCGTGATCCGGCGATGCTCGGCTGGTCGTGACGGCGGGGTAGGTGGTGTGTCGCCGAGCGGGTCTCATCGGCGTGGGTTCAGCGTGTTGCTGGCAGACTCGCTCATGCGCATCGAGCAGATCGCCATCCCGGCTGTGCGGTTCTTGGCCAATCGGCCGCGGCTCGCCGGGGCGATGTTCCGGTTGACGAACGACGAGAGCCCGTTCGACCCGGACTACTACGTGAATCCGTATGCGACCCTTGAAGCGGTGCGCAAGAAGTACGGCCAGGTGTACTACCGCAAGGTCTTCCGTCAGTGGTTCGTGGTCGGCTATGACGAAGCGCTCGAGTTGCTCCGATCGCCCGCGCTGTCGGTCGAGTCGGCAATGGACGCCATCATGGACATCCGGCCCTACTCGCTGCTGTCACAGGAGGCCAGGGCGAGCTTCGTGCGCTGGCTGTTGTTCGTCGACCCACCGGACCACACGCGTCTGCGCGGGCTGGTTCAGCGGGCGTTCACCCCGAACACGATCAAGTCGTTCGAACCGCGCGTGCGGGCGATCGCTGATGAACTCCTCGCCAGTCTTGCCGATGAGCACTGCCCCGACGTCGTGTCAGGGGTCACCGCGCCGCTGCCGATCTACGTGATCGGTGAACTCCTCGGGCTACCGCCCGAGCGGTGGGCGTGGTTGAAGTCGGCCTCTGATGACATCACTGGGCTGATCGATCCGCTCCACGGTTTCGACCCAAAGGTCGTCAATGTTCGAATGGCCGAACTCAACGCCTACTTCAGCGAGGTGATCGAGCAACGTCGCGTAGAGCCTCGCGACGATCTGATCTCGATACTGGCCACTGCCGCAGATGACGGCGGGACGTTGGGCAACGACGAACTGCTCGCCATGCTCGGGTTCCTGTTGTTTGCCGGGCACGAAACAACGACCGGTCTGATCGGCAACAGCCTGGTCGCGCTGGCTCAGCACCCCGATCAGCGCACCTTGCTGCGCGATCGCCCAGAGTTGATCGACAACGCCGTCGAAGAACTGATCCGGTTCGATACCTCCGTGCAAGCAACGCCACGGTCGACGACAGCGCCGATCAGCGTGGGCGGCAAAACGATCCCGGCCGGAACGCAGGTCGCGATCTTGTGGGGACTCGTGAATCGTGACGTCAGACGTTGGCCCGACGCCGACACACTCCGCCTCGATCGTCCCGACCCGAGGCCACTCTCGTTCGGACATGGCATCCACCACTGCCTCGGCGCGTCGCTCGCTCGCCTCGAACTGCGAGTCGCGATCCCCGCCTTCCTCGATGCTTTCGGCGACTACCAACTGAGTCCGGCCAATACACATTGGAAACGATCTCTCTCGGTCCGCGGCCCGACAGCCCTCCCCATCACACGACCCCGAGCGCAGGGCGCACACTTCGCTCGGTGACGTACCGGCGCGAGCCAGCCCGATATCGGGCCCTCGCTCGCGGAGGGTGCGCGCGGGAACGGCGGTCGCGTCTCGCTCACCGGCGGTGGTCGTTGAGGCGAGTCCGCCCGGGCGAAGCTGAGCGCGCCTGCTCGGGCCGGACTGCAGTGGTGTTGGGTGCGGACCGGCAGTCGCGGCTGCGTCCATCATCGGCCGAGTAGCTGATGCTCTCGTAGTGAGGTGACTCCGGGCGACGCAGTCGCTGTCAGAGGCCGGTGCTCGGTCGATGGCTTCTCCATCGTTCGATGGATGATCTGGGCGCGATGCTCGGTCACGGTTGGTGCTGATCGGCGGCAGCGACTGCCGTGCGGGAGACCGAGAGGCGGTTGGCATGTCGAGTCTGGTTCGAAAGTGGTTCGTCCCGTTGGTTCCGGCGGCGCTGGTGGCCGGGGTGCTGGCGGTCGGCGGCGGCGTGGCGAGGGCGGCACCGACGGAGGCGGCGGGTGGTGCCTGCCACAAGAACGATGTGGCGCCGACGCAGGTGCACGTGAGCGTCGGCGGCGTCGACCGGTCCGCTCTGGTCCACGTGCCCGCTGGCCGGGCCGGGCATCGCCGGCTGCCGCTCGTGCTGACGTTCCACGGCGCGGGGAGCACCGCCGAGTTCCAGGCGAGCTACGACGGTGTCGACGCGCAGGGGGACCGAGCCGGGTTCGTGTCGGTTCACCCCCAGGGCACGCCCGTGAGCCTGTTCGGCGCGCCGACGCTCGGCTGGGACATCTACAACCCGGCATCGACCGAGCCGGCATTCGTGCGCGCGCTCCTCGACGAGCTCGAAGCCCGCCTGTGCGTCGACCACGAGCGGGTGTACGCCATCGGTCTGTCCAACGGTGGCGGGCTGGCAGAGCTGCTGTCGTGCACCCTGGGCGATCGAATCGCGGCGATCGCTACGATCGCCCCGCTACCAGCACCGCCGTGCCCCGGCGCGCCGGCCATGCCCACCATCTCGTTCCATGGTCGCCAGGACGCGCTCGTGCCCTACGACGGCATCCCAGTCGTGGGGCTCCCCGGTGCCGAGGCCGACCTGGCGGCGGCCGCCGCCCGCAACCGCTGTCAGCCTGCCGTGCCAACCGCTCGCCCGGTGGCCGATGGGGTCGCCCTCCTCCGTTGGAGAGGGTGCCACGCACCGACAGAGCTGTACCGGCTCGACGGCCAGGGGCACTCCTGGCCTGGCCACTCCTATGGCCTCACCGAAGCGCAGTGGGAGCAACTGCTCACGGCCATCGGCCCGCCGCCTGGACTCACCGTCGTCCAGGCAGCGACATCGCTCGCCCTGACCAATGACGCCATCGACGCGACCGCGCTCTCGTGGTCGTTCTTCCAGCGAGCCCATCTCGGCGACGCCGACGGGCGCTGAGGCGCTGGAGTCCGGGTCGTCAGGACGACGATCCGGGCTCCTGGGCAGCGGCACGGGCGACGAGCTGAGTGCGGCTCGTGACCGCGAGCTTGCGGAACACGTGCACCAGGTGCGTCTTGACCGTCGACTCGCCGACCAGCAGGCCTCGGGCGATGGCCGCGTTCGTGAGTCCCTGCGAGACGAGGGCGACGACCCGCCGTTCGGTGGGTGTGAGGCTCGCCCAACCGTGGTCGGGGCGACCGCGGCGGCCATGGGCCCGGCGGCAGTACTCAATCGCGTCAGCGATCCCGAGCCGGCCTCCCTCCGTTGCGGCGGCGTCGAAGCGGTCGTCTGCGAGCCGCTCGCGCGCATCGGCTCGAGCCAAGGTGAGCGCGCTGCGCACTGGGCCGGGCCGCCACCGGAACCCGAGCCGACCGAGGTGGGCGTCGGCTGCGGCCGCAAGGCGCACCGACTCGACAGGGGAAGCGGGCCGGGCCCGGCCGGCCAACAGGGCCAGGGCGAGGCCGCTCACAAACCCGCGCTCAGCGTCCAAGGCGTCGCGCAGCAAACCGTCGGCCATGCTGTCGTTGCGTAGGAACGCTGCACTCCCTGCTGCGAGAGCACCGAACGCACCGGGCAACTTCGCGGCGAGGTCATCGAGGAGCACCGGATCAGCGGTGTCGAGCGCCAGGGCGACGCGGCCGATGTCGCTCACGAACAGACCGGGCGATGCGGCTTGGAGTACGCCGCTGGGCAGGGGATCGCCGTCGGCGACCTCGGTGAACCGAGCGTATGCTTCGATCTTGGTGGCATGCGCCCCCCACTGCAGGTCCAGTTCTGCCGCGCGAGTAACGACGCGGCGCATCGTGCCGTGGTCGCGCCGGTACAGCGCTCCTTCGGCCTGCAACCCAATCACGTAGGTGCGTTGCACCGCCGGCACCGTCGCGTCCAGCAGATGGAACGCTCGAGCGGTCAACTGCTCGTGACGCGCGAGATCCGCCGTGGTGAGCAACTCCACCATCGCTCCGACCTGGCACTCCCCCATCGCCGCCGTGCGGCCATCCTCGGGGATCGCCGAGGCTCCCCATTCTTCGTAGAGCGAGCGACCGCGCGCAGCATCCACCAACGCAGCCGACGTCGCTGCGACGCCGAGCGCCACATGGAACTCGTAACGCGCTCCGGCGCGACGGGCCAACGGAACGATCGACGCGAACACATCAGCGTCCGTCGAACGTAGCCAGGCGCGCGCCAACCTGCACCGGGCCACAACCACGTCGTCACCCGCGTTCGCCGCGATCTCCTGAGCCACCGGCACGACCTCATCGACGAAAGGGTGGTCCCCCGCGAACAGACGTGCCTCGGCCACACCGGCAGCGCAACGCGCCCACACGACCTCGTCCACGGCGCGGACTGCGCTCAGCACCCGATCGGCCACCTCCCCTGTCTCGACGCTCGTCCACAACGGCCGTGCCGCCGGCAGGATCGCTGCGGCCGTCAACGGGTCGGTGGTCTGAGACCATGCGAGCGCCGCCCAGACCGTCGGGGCGAGCCGGCGAAGATCGGCAAGCCACCGGTCCGTCTGCTTCGCCGCCCCAGGGTGGCTCCCGCACCACGACGCCACCCACCGCGCCGCGTCGGCTCGAGCTGCCTCCATCTCACCCGCCTCGACAAGCCGCTCCGTCGCGAACGCGCGGATGGACTCGAGCAGGCGGTACCAGGCGACACCGTCGACCTCCTCCACCGACACCAGCGAGCGGTCGACGAGCGCTGACATCGCATCGAGGACCACGGCGCCGCGCCCACCAGCCATCCACAAGGCGCCCTCGAACGGGAACGCGGCAGCGAACGCGCCCAAGCGACGCAACACGCGCTGTACCTCGGCCGTCAGCAGGTCGTAGCTCCACTGGATCGAGGCCTCCAAGGTCCGATGCCGAGCAAGACCACTCCGGCGGCCACTCCGGAGCACGACGAACCTCTGATCGAGCTCGTCGGCCAACGTCGCCGCGCTCACGACCCGCAAGCGGCCGGCCGCCAACTCCAGTGCCAACGGCAACCCATCCAAGCGGTCACACACCCGCGCCAGCGCGACCACATCCGGCCCCGACCGATCACGGCCACGGGCCCGCCGACCTCGATCGACGAGCAGCGCGACGCCGTCCTCCATCGACAGCGGCGGCACGGCCCAGACCACTTCACCGTCCACACGTAGCGGCTCCTGCGACGTCGCCAGCACCGTCACGGCCACCGCCGCCGCCAACAGCGCGTCCAGCAGTGATCCACATCGACCGACCACGTGCTCACAGTTGTCGAGCACCAACAGCACCGGGCGTGCCGACGCCAACGCGACGATCGCGTCTAGCGCATCACGATCCGGCCCCACGACCCCGCCCAACGCTCGTAGGACCGTCGAGGCGACCTCACCGTCCACCGGCACTCCGGCCAGATCGACCCAGACGACACCACCCACGAAGTCCGCTGCTGCGTCTCGCGCGACCAACGCCGCCAGGGTCGACTTGCCGACACCACCTGGGCCCGTCAGTGACACCAACCGCTCGCCGCCCAGTAGGCCACGCAAGCGCGACGCGTCCTCATCACGTCCGAGCACCGGAGCGACACGCACCGGGACGGTACGGGCGGCACCATGATGCTCACCTGCGCTTGAAGCCGCGTCCTCCCAGCGCCCCGCCTGCGTCATACCTGCATGGTAGGACTCGCTTCGCGTTCACCCGGGCGCAGATGGCTCACGATCGTATGGGCGGCAGTGTGGAGAACCTGGACTCGCGCGCTGGGCCGACCGGTCAACATCCGGTCCGACGGGCCGGTCCTGGTCCCGCCTCGGGCGGTGTCAGACTGCCGTGGTGGCTGGCTTCAAGGACCAGATCGACACGCGGGGTGTGCGGCCGGCGCTACTTGACGGCGAGCGCAACGGCTTGATCGACGCTCGTCTGTTGGTGACCATTCCTCACGAGCATCCTGGCGAACCAGTCGGCTATCAACTCGTGCTGCCGGCCGCTCGTGCGTACCGGGCCATGCACGCGACTGCCCGGAGCGCTGGTGTGATCCTCAAGCCCGTGTCGCCGGGTGACACGTACCGGACCTTCGACCAGCAGAGAGTCTTGTTCGAGTCCCGCTACGTCCCCGACGGGCCGTGCGGGGGATGCCGGGACTGCGACGGGTACCAACGACGGTGCAAGAAGTGCAACGAAGCCGGCCGACCGGTGGCGACGGCAGCTTGCCCCGGTACGTCGAACCATGGGTGGGGTCTCGCGGTAGACGTAGGAACCGAGTCCGACGGTCGCAGTGGGACGGACGATCTCGATGCGGCGACGCTCGGCTGGCTCGAGGCGAACGCCCAGCGATTCGGCTTCGCCTGGGAACTGGAGTCCGAGCCGTGACACATCCATTTCGTCGAAGGTGACGTCATTCCCGCCGCCGTGCTCACCCACGAGGCAGTCCACGGTGGACCCCCGCTCGCGCCGGTTGACGCGAACCCGGTTCTCATTCAACCCGATCCTGAAAGAGACGATGAGATGCCAACGCACCGATGGGCACCCAAGGGCTTCATGAATCAGTTCGAGATGCCCGGTTGCCTGCCGGTCACGCCGGGCGACGTCATTCACCTCGATGGCCGAGGCGGGGTCGACGAGGCCGATCCCTTCGCTGCGCTTCCGCTGATCGTGGAGTTCCACATCCATCGGTTGATGGCCATCATCCATCGCAACGGCATCACGCCCGCGCTGATCAGTGACGGGTACTTCATTCGCGATCCTTCGATCGAGTTGGCGGCGGCCGAGCAGGCCGCGTACCGCAAGCTCGGCCTCGTCGAGTAGTCGGCCGTCCGAGTCAGCCGGGTTCTCGAGACGAACGCGTGGTGCATGTGGTGGGTGAGATCCGCTGGTGCTCCCTGCCCGGTTGGGAAGCGCGTCACGGTCCGGCCGATGCCCGAACGAAGGCTTCGATCGGTCTCCGTGCGGTGCTCATCGACCGAGCTGTGCCATCAAGTGGTCAGCCAGCGCCCGGGTGTCTGCTGCAGCTCCGTGGATGTAGGTCGAGGCGCGGGTCCGCAGCAGGGGCAACCCGAGGGCGTAGAGCCCGGGGCTATCGGTGATGACACCGCCGTCGTGGCGGAGGCGGCCCCACCGGTCGAGAACGGGGAGGTCGAGCCATGAGTAGTCGGGTCGAAAGCCGGTGGCCCAGACCACGGTGCGCACGGAGCCGTCCGTGAGGTCGAGGGCGAGGCATGGCCGGTCCTGGATCGGGGTCGGTTCGGGCCGGGTGGGGGGCGGGAGGTCGTGGTCGAGACCTGTGCTTCGCGCCCATTCGTCGGAGCGGGCGAGGAAGCGGGCCATCTTGAGGTCGGCCAGCGCGCAGACGTTGCGGAGCGAGCCCGAGAAGCGGGCGATCCCGCCGTCGATGGCCGCGAGCCGCCCCACCAGGCGCACGCCGTCGGCCGCGAGGGAGGCGAGGTCGACCGGCACTGCTGCGCCGCTGAGCTGCGGCGACGGCAGCCGCCGGGCTCGGGCCAGGTCGTCCACATCGTCGTGTCGTTCTGCAAGGACCCCGGTCGCGTGCAGCCACCAGAAGATGTCGCGACCGCGGTACGTGCGGGGGAAGCGGACGTGTTCGCCGACGGCCAACGTGACCGGATGGCCGGCGCGCCGCAGCTCACCAGCGAGTTGGACGCCCGTCGCCGACGCGCCGACCACGAGCACGCCACCGTCGGGGATCGAGTGCTGGCCGCGGTAGTCGAACGCGGTGAGCTGGGCGACGGACGGAGGCAGCGCGGCGCCGCAGCCGGGGACGACGGGAACCGAGCTCCCGCCGGTGGCGAGGACGACCGCGTCCGCCTGCCACGTGCCGTCGTCCGTCTGCACGTCGTAGCCGCGGCGGCCCCGCCGCACTGATCGCACGGTGGTGTGCGGGCGGACCGGTGCGGCAACGCGGCGGGCGTAGCCGCGCACGAGGTCGGCGACCTCGGGAGCGGTCAGGAAGCCGTCGGGGTCGGGCTGCTCGGCGGGTTGGCCGGGCAGCCCGAGCATCCAGTTGGGTGTGAGCAGCCGCAGCCCGGGCCACCGTCTCGTGCACCACGAGTCGGCGACCTCACCGCGGTAGATCACCAAGGGCTCGACCGCCCGCTAGGGGAGTCGCCCGCACAAAGCGAGCCCCCCGTGGCCCGCGCCGATGACGAACGGGG
>JANPGL010000528.1:0-1793 GCA_031423915.1 Actinomycetes bacterium
GATCCGCGGATGATCGCGGCGATGGAGCCCATCGGCCTGTCGTCGCGGCCCGAGCCGACGTCCGTGAACGCAGACTCCGCGCTCGACGCGCTGCTCGAGTACGTCGCCGCGTCCGAAGCGGGCTTCGAAGGGTTGTTCGGCCTGCTCGACGGCGGGTTGCCGCCCATCACCGGGGTGACGTCGAGCGTCGAGATCATCCGTGGCATCGACGGCAACGACATCACGCTGTTCGTCCACAAGCCGGCCGAGCAGACCGGCCCGCTGCCCGGTCTGCTCCACCTCCACGGCGGCGGCATGGTGCTCCTCGAAGCCGCCGGGCCGGGGTACGTGCGTTGGCGCGACCAGCTCGCGGCGAGCCGCATGGTCGTCGTGGGTGTGGAGTTCCGCAACGGCGGCGGCAAGCACGGCCCTCACCCGTTCCCGGCCGGCCTGAACGACTGCACCTCGGCGCTGACGTGGATGGGTGAGAACAAGGCGCGCCTCGGCATCTCGAAGATCGTCGTGTCCGGTGAGTCCGGCGGCGGCAACCTCACGCTGGCCACCACGCTGCGGGCCAAGCGCGACGGCCACCTCGGCCTCATCGACGGCGTGTACGCCCAGTGCCCGTACATCTCGGGTGCCTACGCCAGCCCGCCGGCGGCGTTGACGTCGCTGGTCGAGAACGACGGGTACTTCCTGGCGGGCGACCAGATGGGCGCGTTGGCGCGGGTCTACGACCCCGACGGTGCGAACACCACCAACCCGCTGGCGTGGCCGTACCACGCCGAGCCTGGCGACCTGCAGGGTCTCCCCCCGCACGTCATCTCGGTGAACCAGCTCGACCCGTTGCGGGACGAAGGTCTCGCCTACGCGCGCAAGCTGCTCGACGCCGGGGTCTCCACCGTGAGCCGCACGGTGAACGGCACCTGTCACGCCGGCGACTGCATCTTCGGTGCGGCCCTGCCCGACGTGCAGCAGGCCACCCTGCGCGACATCAAGGGCTTCGCCGACTCGTTGTAGCGGGTGCGCTGGGGCGCCCCCGGTCAGCGGTTCTGCTCGGCCATGTCGTGCGGCCCGCCGGCGGGGTAGCCCTTGGCGTCACGGATGGCGACACCCCACGGGAGCAGCAGTGCGAGGAGCTCGTCGACGTCGTCGCCCAGGGCGTCGATCATCGGCGCGCAGAGGCGATCGGTGGCGATCTCGATCGCCCCTCGCGTCGCTTTGCCCTCGGTCGTGAAGTGCCCGTCGGCCAGCAGGCCGCGTGCGACGAGGCGGGCTTCGGCGGCGTCGAAGTCGTCGTCGGTCCAGCCTCGGCTGCGCGAGTACGTCCGGAGCCTGAGCCCCCAGAACGGCTCGGTGAGCAGGCACATCTCGCACGCGTCCACGCCGGCGGCCACCCAAGCGGCGATGTGCGCATCGCCGCGGAATTCGCGGAGGCGGTCGGCGTTGCGCCAGGCGTCGCCGAGCGGGGTCCCCGGCAGGTCGAGCGAGAGCTGGCCGGCGAACAGTGCCTTGCCCTCGGGCCGCAGCGGGGCGACGGCGCGGGCCAGCAACTCGTTCACCCGCCCGATGCCGTCGGGCTCCGCGCCGAGGATGCGCACGAGCTGGGCGATGGCGCCGGCGTCGCGCGCTGCGCAGATGGTGGCGGCGTCGGTGAGACGCCAGCCGGCGTCGACGGCCGGTACGACGATCGCCGGGTTGAACACGCCGAACGCTGCGGCCACGAGCTCGCCCGGCACCTGCCCCATCACCGAGCCACGCGAGCAGAAGTAGGCGGAGAACTCGGGGCCCTGCACCCCGGCGAACTCGCCCGG
>JANPGL010000529.1:0-2773 GCA_031423915.1 Actinomycetes bacterium
TCAACTCGTTCAACCGCAACTTCCCCAAGCGCAACGACGGCAGCGCCAACACCCTGAGCTTCGTCACGTCGCCCGATACCGTCATCGCCCTGGCGCTCGCCGGCCGGCTCGACTTCGACCCGACCACGGACACCATCACCAACCCCGACGGCATCGAGGTGTCCCTCGACCCGCCCGTGGGCGAGGTGCTCCCGTCGAAGGGCTACGACCCCGGCCAGAACACGTTCACCGCACCGCCGGCCGACGGCTCGCGCGTCACGGTGGCGGTCAGCCCCACCAGCTCGCGGCTCCAGCTGCTCGCGCCGTTCCCGGCGTGGGACGGCAAGGACTACCTCGGCCTGCCCGTGCTCATGAAGGCCCAGGGCAAGTGCACGACCGACCACATCTCGGCCGCCGGCAAGTGGCTCACGTACCGCGGTCACCTCGAGAACATCTCGGGCAACCTCTTCCTCGGCGCCATCAACGCCTACGGCCCGCAGTACGAGGCCGGCCACGGCCGCGACGTGCGCGACGGGAGCGTCGACACGTTCCCGAACCTGGCCAAGAAGTACTCGGAGGCGGGCATCCGCTGGACGGCCATCGGCGACCGCAACTACGGCGAAGGCTCCAGCCGCGAGCACGCCGCCATGGAACCCCGCTTCCGCGGCGGCGTGGTGATCTTCGCCCGCAGCTTCGCCCGCATCCACGAGACCAACCTGAAGAAGCAGGGCCTCGTACCGCTCACGTTCGCCGACCCGGCCACGTACGACCTCATCGGCGAGGACGACACCATCAACGTGCTCGACCTCCCGCCGGTGCCCGGCAAGAACCAGCGCTGCCAGATCGTGAAGCCCGACGGCACCACGGTCGACTTCGAGGCCGTGCACACGTTCTCGCCCGAGCAGGTCGAGTGGTTCAAGGCCGGCTCGGCGCTGAACATCGTCCGGGCCAAGGTCGCCTCGGGCAACGGCTGACCGTCATGGAGCTGCGCGACGCGTTGCGGGGCACCGGCTCGGTGCGTTCGTTCACCGACGAGCCGGTCGACCGCGCCACCGTGGCCGCCGTGCTCGACGATGCCCGGTTCGCCCCGAGCGGCGGGAACCGCCAGGGCTGGAAGGTGGCCGTGATCGAGGACCCCGTGGCGCGCCGCGGGCTCGCCGGGCTCATGCAGACGGTGTGGAACGACTACATCGTCGAGAACGCCGCCGGGGTCACGGCGTTCAACGCCGTGAACCCTGCGCCCGCCTACCCCAAGCCCACGCCCCACGCCCCGAACCCGCTGCTCGACGGCATCGAATCGGTGCCGGTCGTGCTGGCGGTCGCCGTCGACCTCAGCCGGGTGTCGATGATGGACCGCGACCTCGAGCGCAAGGGCGTCGTGGCGGGGGCCTCGATCTATCCCTTCTGCTGGTCGATCGTGCTCGCCGCACGGGAGCGTGGCCTGGGCGGGGTGCTCACCACGTTCCTGTCGCGCGAGGAGCCGGCGGCCGCTCGCGTGCTCGCGCTACCACGCGGGCACGCCCTGTGTGCAACGATCTTCCTCGGACACCCCGTCCACCAGCCCACGAAGCTGCGCCGCAACCCGGTCGAGGCCTTCGCCACGATCGACCGGTTCGACGGACCGCCGCTCACGGGGGCCTGACGAAACGGTTGACCAGAACCTGAGCCCTGAAGCCCTCCCCGACCCGCCGACCGGCGCCGACTGATAGTCATGGCGCCGCGTCCGTCGCTCCCCGAAGCCGTCCTCGACGCGCTCGATCGGCTGGCTGACGCGGTTCGCGGGCTGGCCGGTGGCCAGGGCAGCCGGCAGCCGGCACTGATCCCGATCCCGGTCCGCCGGCCCGGCCCCCGCCGGGGCTGAGAGTCGGGCGGCGCCCAAGGCGTGGCCGTCAACCGGGCCTACCCGACCGGAGCGACGGCCGACCGGTCGGGCCACCGCTGCCGCGTGCTCGCCACCTGGCGCGAACCTGCGGGATGGTGCTGCGAGGTCCTCGAAGGCTGGGAGGGCGAGTCGCCCGTCCACCGCTCCTGGTCCATCGGTGACATCGGTGCCGCCGCGGAGGCCGGCCAGATCGAAGCGTCGCTCGCTCGCCGCACGCTCGACGCGGTCGTCTCGGGCGTGCAGGAGCCTCCGGCCGGCGAGGGATTCGTGGTGGTCCAGGAAAGCCGGCGATCGCGCTGGATGCGGGCGACGACCCGTCACACCTCCGGCCTGCCGTTCGTTGTCAGATGGGACGGAGCACGCGTCGCCCGGGGGCCGGTCGGCGTGGTGCGCCTGCCCATCGGCCGTCGACGGATCTACGTGGGGTGGGAGACCGTGTCCGGCTCTGTCGACCGAGCCGGACATCCGATCGAGGTCGAGGTCGCGAGCCAGGAGCCGACCCTCGTCGTGGTGTCGTTCCCGGCAGGGGTGCGGATCGCCGATGGCAACAGCCGAGATCGACTCGACCACGCCTGGCGGCAGTGGCGCCGAGACGGCCGGACGATGGCAGCGCCGTAGCATTGCGGCGTGACGCGCATCGATCCCCAGCCGGCCGCCGACGAGCGCACGACCCTCGTCGAGTTCCTGGAGTACCACCGGGCGACCGTGCTCGCCAAGGTCGCCGGGTTGACGCACGAGCAGCTCAACCGGCCGTTGCTCCCGTCGGGCACCACGACGGCCGGGCTGCTCAAGCACCTGGCCGGCGTGGAGGAGGCCTGGTTCAGCGATCGGCTCGCCGGCCTCGGCGAGATGGAGCCGTTCGCCAGCGCACCGTTCGACGATGACCCCGACTGGGAGTTCCACTCGGCCGCG
>JANPGL010000530.1:0-4707 GCA_031423915.1 Actinomycetes bacterium
GTCGGCGCTTGTAGATGAAGCCCAGGTCGGCGCCCTTGTCGTTGAGGTGCTGCGCCATCCGCTCGGCGACCTTGATCCGGCCGGCGTCGGGGGAGACGATCACCGGGTTCTCGGCGAAGGCGCGGACGTAGCTCTCCAGGACCGGCATCGCCGTGAGGTGGTCGACGGGACCCTGGAAGAAGCCCTGGATCTGGCCGGAGTGGAGGTCGACCGAGACCATGCGCTTCGCGCCCGCGGCCAGGAACAGGTCGGCGATGAGCCGGGCCGTGATCGGCTCGCGGCCCTCGGCCTTGCGGTCCTGGCGGGCGTAGCCGTAGAAGGGGCACACGGCGGTGATGCGCTTGGCCGACGCCCGGTAGGCGGCGTCGATCATGATCAGCTGCTCCATGATCGAGTCGTTGATCGAGCGGCCGTCCGACGCGTGGTGCGTCTGGATGATGAAGACGTCGCTGCCACGGATCGACTCGGCGAAACGGGGCCGGACCTCGCCGTTGGCGAAGTCGACGAGGTTGGGCTCGCCCAGCTCGATGTCGAGGTGGGCGGCGATCTCCTCCGCCAGGGCCAGGTGGGTCCGCCCCGAGCACAGCGCCAGCCGCTTCTTGGTCACCCGTTCCATGTGTCTCCCTCCGGGCTCGCGCCGCGCCGGCTGCCCGCGACGTGCGACCTAACGGCCGTCCGAATCGTCGCTCAGGCCACTGTAGAACGAGCCGGTGCGCGC
This sequence comes from Actinomycetes bacterium, assembly GCA_031423915.1. GTDB lineage: Bacteria > Actinomycetota > Acidimicrobiia > Acidimicrobiales > Ilumatobacteraceae > JANMAT01. The sequence continues at coordinate 719 of JANPGL010000530.1, forward strand.
GTTCCTGCCGACCACGGAGCCGGGCTCCAGCACCGCGTACGGTCCCACGTTGGCGCCGGCACCGATCTCGGCGTCGCGGCACACGCTGTTCTCGATGACGGCGCCGTCGCCGACCACGCAATCGATGAGGCGGGTGTCGGGGCCCACGTCGCAGCCGTCGCCCACGATGGTGCGACCCTGGAGGATGGTGCCGGGGTACAACGTGACGTCCCGGCCCAGGTCGACGGTGACATCGACGAACGTCTGGCGAGGGTCGAGCATGGTGACGCCGGCCATCAGCCAGCGCCGGTTGGTGCGGCTGCGCAGCTCCCGCTCGGCCAGGGCCAGCTGCCAGCGGTCGTTCACGCCCTGCGTCTCGGCGGGGTCGGCCACCAGCACCGCGCCCACCCGGTGCCCGGTGGAGCGGAGCACCCCGATGACGTCGGTCAGGTAGTACTCGCCCTGCGAGTTGTCGGGCGACAGCATCCGCAGGCTCGGTCCGAGGACGTCGCGCCGGAAGCAGTAGATGCCGGTGTTGACCTCGGTGACGCCCAGCTCGTCGGCGTCGGCGTCGCGCTGCTCGACGATGCGCTGGACCGTGCCGTCCTTGCCGCGCACGACGCGACCGTAGCCGGTGGGGTCCTCTAGGTCGGCCGTCAGGACCGTGGCGGCCACGTTGGTCGCCTCGTGCCTGGCAACCAGGTCGGCGATGGTCTCGGCGCGCAGCAGGGGGGTGTCGCCGGGCACCACCACCACGGTCGAGGTGTCGTCGAGGTCGTCGTCGGGGAACGCGGTGAGCCCGACCATGACGGCGTCGCCGGTGCCCCGCTGCACGGACTGTTCGACGAACGCCACGTTGAGCTGGCCGGGGCTCTGCTCGGTCACCTTCTTGGTGACGCGCTCGGCGCCGTGGCCGACGACCACCACGGTGCGGGCCACGTCGAGGTCACCCAGCGCGTGGAGGACGTGCATGACCATGGGACGGCCGCAGATGAGGTGGAGCGGCTTCGGGCGGCTCGACCGCATGCGGGTGCCCTCACCGGCGGCGAGCACGATGGCGGACAGGGGGGTGGTCATCGAGGGGCTCCCTCTTGGGCGACGGCGCTGCGGGGGGAGGGCTCGAACCTCCAACACCCGGATCCAAAGTCCGGTGTTCTGCCGGTTGAACTACCCCGCACTGGGCGAGCCCACGCTAGCCAGGTCTCAGTTGAACGGGCGGGACAGATCGGGCGCCGGCGACGGCGCGGCCCGCACGAGCAGGGTGGGCCGGCGCGTCCGGCTCGTCCGTTCCAGCTCGTCGAGCTCGGCCCAGGCGTCCGCCACCCTGGCCTGCTGCCGGTCGAGCTCGACCGGTTCGAGCGACGGGTGGGGCACGGGGCCGAGCCCGGCCTTGCGGCGGTGGAGATCGTGTCGTCGTGCACCACCGTGTGGAGCCGCCGGTAGAACGCGGTGGCGTAGGTGCCCTCGAACATCATGTCGAGGTCGCCCGAAGCGTCCCAGTTCGTCTTGGCGCCGAGTTGGCCGGCGACGGCGGCGTGGAAGCGCGTGCCCGGCAGCGGGTAGCTGACGCTGATGCCGATGTCGTCGGGGAGGGCGTCGCGGACCATCTCGACGGTGGCCCGCACGTCGGCCCAGCGTTCGCCCGGGTAGCCGAACTGGAGGAAGAACGCGGCACGGATGCCGGCGTCGCCGAGGCGCGCTCGCGCCTGGTGGATCTGGGCGATCGTGGTGCCCTTGTCCATGGCGTCGAGGATCGCCTGGCTGCCGCTCTCGGCGCCCAACCAGACCTCGGCGCAGCCGGCTCGCCGGAGGCCGTCGACGGCCTCCGGCGTCATCAGGTCGCAGCGGGACTGGATGGTGAACGGGATGCGGGCGTCGAGCCGTGCGACCTGATGGCCGAACTCGGCCAGCCACGACGGGCGCAGACCGAAGATGTCGTCGGCGAACCAGACGTGGTCGGGGGCGATCGTGGCCTTCACCTCGGCCAGCTCGGCGGCCACGTCGGCGGCCGAGCGCATGGCGTAACGCTGACCCCAGATCGGCTTGGCGCACCAGTTGCAGTGGAACGGGCAGCCTCGCGTCGAGACCATGTTGAGCGAGAAGTGACCGTGGCGGTCGACCCAGGCGCGACGGTAGGCGTCGACGTCGATCAGGTCGCGTGCCGGCCGGCCGAAGACGTCGGGGTGCCGTTCGTTGGGCCGCTTCGCCGTGTGCTCGGGTGCGCCGCCGTCGACCGGCGCCAGCACGAGCCCGGCGATGTGGGTCGGCCGCTCGTGCGTCGCCGGCGCCGAGGCAAGCCAGTCGACGAGCTCGACGACCGTGTGGTCGCCCTCGCCGACCGCGGCGGCGCACGCGCCGGCCTCGAGGTAGGCGTCGGGTCGATCGGTCACGTCGGACCCCGACACGACCACGGTGGCACCGGCGCGACGGGCGTCGGCCACCATGACGAGCGCGGCGGTCCGCATGCGGGCGAGGCACATCTTCGACAGGAAGTTGAAGTTGTCCTCGTAGAGCACGACGACCGCGGGCCGGTCCCGCGCCAGCGCTTCGACGAACTCGTGTTCGCCGGCGGCCAGCATGGCGTCGAAGAACGTCACTCGGTGGCCGGCACGGCGCAGCCCGTCGGCTACGTAGAGCGTGGCCAGGGGCGGGTACGGCCGCATCTTGCGCGCCTGCTTCTCGTCGAGTGCGAGGAAGTACGAGTGGGCCACGAGGACGTCGGTCGGCACGTTGCGCGCAACGTAGCAACGCCACCTCGTGCGGACCGCGGCGCAGAGCGGATTCCCCGACCCGCGCGGTGGGGAACCGGCGCGTACCAGCCCCTACGACCCTCCGTAAGCCGCCAGGAGCTGGTCGGCGATGGCGGCCCACGAGTGGGCGATCGCGCTGTGGCATCGCACCTCGTGCCGCGGCACCGGCGAGGCCGCTGCGTCGAGCAGGCCGGCGGCGGCTCCGACCTCGTCGCCGGCGGCGAACCGCCGACCCAGCCCGCCGACGATGGCCGCATGTGGGCCGATGTCGCTGACGACCGGTGTGCACCCGCACGCCACCGCCTCGAGCAGGGCGTACCCCGACCCTTCCCGCCGGCTGGTCGCCAGGAACAGCTCGGCGCCGCTCAGCCAGGCCGCCATCTCGTCGTGGGGCACCGGCCCGACCAGCGTCACCCGGCCGCCGAGGCCGGCGGCCCCGATGGCGGCCCGTACCGCGGCCTCGCCGTCGCGGTTCGTGCACACCATCCACAGGCGGGCCGACGATCGGTCCCCGAACGCCCGGCCGAACGCCCGCACCGCCCCCTCGGGGTCCTTGCCGTCGATGAGGCGGCCCACCCACACGACGGCCGGGTCACCGGTCATCCCGGTGCGGGACCGCGCCTCGGCGACCGGTAGGGCGGCGACGGAGGGGGCCGCCTCGAGCACCTCGGTCACGGTGGTGCGTCGGCCGAGCGCCCGGGCCTGTCGCCACGGCTCGGCCTGCTCGTCGGCACCGGTGAACGCGACCGCGTCGACGAGCCGGCCGACGACCCGCTGGGCCAAGGCGGTGCGGCCGCTGGACGCCGGGCGCTCGCCGTGGTGCTGGACGACGAGCCGCGCCCGGGGGCAGGCCAGCCGTAGCAGTGCGGTCGGCACGGGGCGGAGGAACGAGTTGACGTGGATGACGTCGGGTCGCAGCGCCCGCACGGCCAACGCCGCGCGCAGCCCGAGGCGGTCGTCGGGCACGAACCGGTGCGACACGCCGCGCCACACGATCGACGCGGTCTGGCTACCGGTGCGCCACACCGCCACGGGCCGCAGGCCGCGGCTGCGCAGTGCGCCGAGCAGGTCGGTCGTGTCGGTCCAGGTCTCCACGGCCTCCAGCGGGCTGCGCGGGCCGATCGGTGCGGGCAACACGTAGGCGACGCGCTGTGGTCGGGTGCGTCGGGTCCGGGACCTCACGACGGGCGGCCCACGGTGCGACGGGCCATCCGTCCGAGCCGGCGGGCCTGCAGCGTCAACGGGCCGCCGCCGTCTCCG
>JANPGL010000531.1:0-7266 GCA_031423915.1 Actinomycetes bacterium
CCGCCAGCCGCCACGAGCGGGCCCCCGCGCGTATCGGTCCGCCGATTCGCAAAGGAGTTCACGCCCGTGTCGAACGTGACCGCGTTGACGTCGACGATCATCGCCACAGGGGTGAGCGCGTAGAGGCACAGGTCGCCCGCGTCGTCGGCCTTGGCGATCAGCCGGTTGGACGCCACGGGCGTCACCCGGCCGTCGTAGTTGAGATCGGAGCGCGTCACGACACCCTCCGCGCTGACCGGCAACCCGGCGGCACAGCCGTAGGCCGTCACGAAGCCCGCACCGACGGCGCCGTCCACCGTGAGCTCACCGACGACCGTCTTGCCACCCACCGCCTCGGGCACGTGCAGCCGTAGCACGCCTCCCGCCGCGAGCCGCCCCGGAACGGCCGACGGTTCGACGGCTGCGGCCCGCGTGCCGACCACGCAGGAGCCGGCGATCGCGCCCATCGCCAACCCGAGGCGGAACAGCCGCCGCCTTCCCGTCGAACCGTCGAGACGAATCGGACAAACCTACCGAGCGCGACCCGGCGTGTGGTCGCGGGTCATCAGCCCTGGCCCGGGCACTTCTTCTCGACCCACGCCGAGATGTGGTCGCTCGCCGCCTTGAAATCGGTGGTGTCCAACGACTTGGCAGCCTCGGCGACCTGGGCCGCCTTGGCCGGGTCCTTCATGATCTCGGCGAGCTTCGTCGGGTCATCGAGCCCCAGGTCGCCGTACACCTTGCCCATGGCCGTGAACGCCTTGCCCATCGTCGCGAAGTCGGAGCGGATCTCGGACGGACCCGACGTGGCCAGCTTGTCGAAAGCCTTGCCCATGTCACCGAGTTGACCGAACGCATCCGCACCGGAGCCGAGCGACATCGAGTCACCGGCCGTCTTGGCCTTGTCGCACTCGCCCTTGTCGAGGGCCTTGAACGCCGCGAGCATGGTGTCGCTGATCGAGCCGCTCGAGCCTCCCGAGGCCTTGGCGGTGGTGCCGGACGACGCGGCGCCGGACTTGACGGTGGTGACGGACGCGCCGCCAGCCCCGCTGCTGCCACATGCCGCCACGGCCAACAGGCCCGTGACTGTGACGATCATCAGACGTCGGTTCGGCAGTGTTCGGGTCGTCGTGCGCATGTTCCCACCTTCGGTCGGGGCTTCCGGCACAAGAGACGCTATGTCGACTCTGGATACGCGGGTGTGCGGGGCGGTACGAGCGACCGACGCATGCCAGCCCGGCCTATCATCGGAGGTGCCCGGGCGACGATGCCCGGTCCAGCGTCAGGCTCGCCGACCGGTGAGCCTGCGTAGCGCCACTCCAGACCTCGGTGGCGCCGCACGGAGCGTCGCGCGGGCACCGAGGAGCCATCCATGCTACGAACCGGCGCACGACCTCCGGGCCCGGGCATCGAGACGCCGGGAACGCCGACGCCGCTCGACCTGGCCGACGCCGCGAGCCGGCCGGTCGACGAGGTCGTCACCAACCTCGGGTCCACGCGCACCGGCTTGTCGGGCGCGGAAGTGACCCGTCGGTTGGTCCTCCACGGTCACAACGTGCTGGCGGAGCACCGTGTGACCGTGCTCGGCGTCCTCGCCCGGCAGCTGCGGAACCCGCTGCTGATCCTCCTCGCCGGAGCCGCGCTCGTGTCGGGTGCCACCGGCGATCCAACAGACGCCGTCATCATCGGGCTCGTCCTCGCGCTCAGCGTCGGGCTCGGGTTCGTGAACGAGTACCGCTCCGAGCTCGCCGCCGTGGCGCTGCACTCGAGCATCCATCACCGGACGGTGGTGTGGCGCGACGGACAGCGCACGTCCGCCGACGTCGCCGATCTCGTCCCCGGTGACGTGGTCGAGCTCTCGGTCGGATCGATCGTGCCGGCGGACCTACGGCTCACCGAGGCCTCCCGACTCGAGTGCGACGAGGCGGTACTGACCGGAGAGTCGGCCAGCGCGGCCAAGACGGTCGCGCCGGTGGCCGTCGGCGTGCCCGGCGGGCTGACGTCGTGCGCGCTCATGGGCACCGTCGTCCACCAGGGGTCGGCCACCGGCATCGTCGTGGCGACCGGTGGCGCCACGGCGTTCGGCAAGATCGCCACCGGCCTGAGCCAGCGCCCGACGAGCACGGCCTTCCAGGTCGGGCTCCGAAGCTTCTCCAAGCTGCTCGTCGGCGTCGCCGGCGCGCTCACGACGTCGATCTTCGTCATCAACGTCGTCCTGTCCCGGCCGTTGCTCGAGGCCCTGCTGTTCTCGCTCGCCATCGCCATCGGGATCACGCCGCAGCTCCTTCCGGCCATCGTCAGCGTGAGCCTGGCCACCGGCTCGCGACGTCTCGCCCGCAGTCGGGTGCTGGTGAAGCGACTCGTGACCATCGAGGACCTGGGCAACATCGAGCTGCTGTTCACCGACAAGACGGGCACGCTCACCGAGGGGACGATCACGTTCGATCGCTCGATCGGCGGGGACGGGGCCGAGTCGCCCTACCCGTTCCTGCTGGGCTTGGTGTGCAACGAGTCGACCCCGACGCCGGACGGACCCGTGGGCGGGAACGCGCTCGATCAGGCCGTGTACCTGGCGCCGAACGCCGCGTCGACGATCGCCGGCCCGGATGGAGCGGGCGCCTACCGCCGTGCCGGCGCGCTCCCGTTCGACCACGAGCGCCAGCTCGCCTCCGTGATCGTCACGCGCGCAGGCGCGGCGCCCCTGCTGGTCACCAAGGGTGCACCCGAGGTGGTGCTGACCCGTTGCGTCGACGTGCCGAGCGCGGCCACGCAGACGCTGGAGACGCTGTTCGCCGACGGAGCGAGGACGATCGCCGTCGCCACGCGGCCGCTGGATGCCGCAGACGCCCAGCGCGACCCGGTGCCCGACGACGAGCACGGGCTGACGTTGGCCGGCTTCCTCACGTTCGTGGACCGGCCGAAGGCCGACGCCGGTGCCGCGATCGGGAAGCTGAACGCCCTCGGCATCGCGGTCAAGATCATCACAGGCGACAACGGCACGGTGGCGGCCAAGGTCTGCCGGGACATCGGCATGACCGTCACCGGCGTGTTGACCGGGGACGCGCTCGACGGGCTGGACGACACCGGCCTCGCGGCGGCGATCGCCGTCACGACGGTGTTCGCCCGGGTGAGCCCCGAGCAGAAGGCGCGCATCGTCACCGTCGCCCGACGGGACGGTGCCGACGTGGCGTTCCTCGGTGACGGAGTGAACGACGCCGTGGCGCTCCACGTGGCCGACGTCGGGATCTCGGTCGACTCGGCTACCGACGTGGCCAAGGACGCCGCCGACATCGTCCTGCTCGACAAGGACCTGGGCGTCCTGGCCACCGGCGTCACCGAGGGGCGCCGGATCTTCGCCAACACCCTCAAGTACGTGCTCATGGCCACCTCCTCGAACTTCGGCAACATGTTCAGCGCGGCGGGCGCGTCGCTGTTCCTCACCTTCTTGCCCATGCTCCCCTCGCAGATCCTGCTCAACGGTCTGCTCTACGACATCGGGCAGCTGGCGATCCCCACGGACCGGGTCGACCCCGAGGTGCTGGCCCGTCCGGCCGGTTGGGACATCGCCTTCGTGCGTCGCTTCATGCTCGTGTTCGGGCCGATCAGCTCCGTCTTCGACATCGCCACGTTCCTCGTGATGATCCACGTGCTCCACGCCGGCCAGGACGAGTTCCGAAGCGGCTGGTTCATCGAGTCGATCGTCACCCAGACGCTCGTGGTGTTCCTGATCCGCACGCGCCGGGTGCCGTTCTTCCGCAGCCGGCCGAGCGGCCCCATGATCGTCACCCCGATCGCCGCCGCTGCGGTGGGCATCGCCATCGTGCTGAGCCCGGCGGCCCATCTGCTCGGCTTCGCCGGGCTGCCGATCGCGTTCTTCTTCATCCTCCTGGGCATGACCGGCGTGTACCTGGTGCTGATCGAACTGGCGACGGCATGGTTCTACCGGGCCGGCCACCAGCCCAGTCGGCGGCGGCGTTCCCCGATCGAGCGACACGAGCATCGCGTTCGGCGGCGCGCCGCCCGCTTCGTGCGCCACACACCGCGATGAGCGTCCCACCCACCGAGGCGACGGGCGGGGCCCTCGGCCAGCCGTCGTCGCGAACGATCGTGGTGGCGCTCGTCGCCAACCTCGGCGTGGCCATCGCCAAGGTCATCGCCGCGGCCCCATGACGGCGTCGACCGCCATGACCGCCGAGGCGGCCCACGCGTGCGCGGATGTGGGCAACCAGCTGCTGCTCCTGGTCGCCCAGCGTCGCAGCGTGCGGCCGGCCGACGGACGCCACCCTTTCGGCTACGGCCGCGAGGCCTACTTCTGGGCGCTGCTGGCGTCGATCGTCGTGTTCGTCGCGGGCGCCGTCTTCTCGTTCCGCGAGGGCATCGCAGAGCTCCTGCACCCCGTGGCGCTCGGGTCGTTCACCGTGGTGTACGTCGTGCTCGGCGTCTCGGTCGTGCTCGACACCACCTCGTTGCTCCAGTCGGTCGCGCAGCTACGGCGGGACGCTCGCCTGCAGAGCCGCGACTTCCTCGACCAGCTCATGCTCACGTCCGACCCGACCGTGCGCGCGGTGTTCGCGGAGGACGCCGCCGCCATCGCCGGTGACCTGGTCGCCTTCGTCGGCATTGCGGTGCACCGGCACACCGGCTCGTCGATGGCGGAGGGCTGGGCGGCGACGCTCATCGGGGTGCTGCTCGTCGGTGTCGGCCTGCAACTGGCGCGGCGAAACCGTGACTTCCTGCTCGGCGAGCAGGCGCCGCCCGCGGCCAAGGACCGGATCCGGGCGGCGATCGTCGGATTCCCCGGTGTCACCTCCGTCGAGGAGCTCCTGGTCACCTTCATCGGTCCGCGTCAGGTGTGGGTCCTGTGCCGGGTCGACATCGAAGACGCGCTCCGTGGTGACGACGTCGAGTCCCTCGTCCGTGGCCTCGACGGGGCGCTGCGGGCCCAGTCGGCCTACGTCCAACGCGTCGACATCGTGCCCATCGGACGAACGTGACCGCACCGCCCAGCGGAGCGCAGCCTCGTGGCGCTCGCCTGGACCGTCAGGCGCGGGCCAGCTCGGTGGGCCGGGCCGCGCCGCGGAGGTGGATGGCGAACGCGGCGCTGCTGAGCGCGGCCCAGGCGCACCAGATCGAGGCGAACCCATCGATGGTGAGCTGGGCGAGCAGCGCTACCGCCACCAGGTTGACCACCCCGAAGCGGGCGATGTCACGGATCCCCGAGAAGATCAGCGAGCCACACGTGGCCACGACGTAGAGCAGGACGACGAACCCCCCGGCGTGCAGATCCGTCGAATACCCGATGTAGTGCGATCCGAGCGTGGCCACGACGGGTCCCCGCAGCATGGCGGCCAACAGCAGGCCCGACACGACGGCGCCGAGCGCGATGAACGGCGCCAACAGGTGACGACGCCTGGGCTCAGGCTCGAGGAGCGCGATGGCGCAGGGGACGTACACCGGGAGCACGACGAACGCGAACGTCAGGTAGATCCAGGTGGCGACGTGGCCGACCGTGCTCGACACGTGCCCCTGCAACCCCCACCACACGAACGCCTCGTCGAGCTGGTGGAGCGCCAGCAGCAGCGGTAGCGCGGCGAGCGCGACATAGCGGGGGCGTCCCCGCACGTGGCGGAGCACGTCGATGCCGAGCACCCCGATGGCGGTGCCACCGACGACGTCAGCCGCCGCGGAGAAGCACATCGGCCGGTGCTCCCTTCGTCCCAGGGGGCCGCGTAGCCATCGTCCACCACGACGGGAACCGCTCCGTCGAAGGAACGGGGCCGGCGGTCATCCGGTGACCGCTCCGAAGAGCTGACCCACGCCGGCGGTCACGGCGATGGCCGCCGAGCCACCGATGGCCACCCGCAGGGCCGCCCGACGTACGGAGGCACCACCGGCGCGGGCGGCCGCCGAGCCCAGCAGCACGAGGGCGAGCAACGAGGTCGCCACGAGCACCCACAGTCGGGCCGGAGCCGGCGCCACCATCAACGCCGCCATGGGGAGCGAGGCACCGACCGCAAAGCTGGCGGCGGAGGACAGTGCCGCCTGGATCGGTCGGGCACGACCGACGTCGGTCAACCCCAACTCGTCGCGGGCGTGCGCCGCCAGAGGGTCGCGTGCCATGAGCGCCGTGGCGACGGACGCGGCCAGGTCGGCCGGCACGCCGCGCCCGACGTAGATGTCGGTCAGTTCGCGCAGCTCGCTGTCGGGGTCGGCCGCGAGCTCCGAGCGCTCCTGATCGAGGTCGGCCGATGCGGTGTCCGATTGTGAGCTGACCGACACGTACTCCCCCGCCGCCATCGACATCGCCCCCGCCACCAATGCGGCCAGGGCTGCGGTGACCACGGCCTTGTGCGATGCGCCGGAGGCCGCCACGCCGATGGCCAGGCTGGCGACCGACACGATGCCGTCGTCGGCACCGAGCACGACGGCACGGAGCCATCCCGAGCGTTCGCCTCGATGCCGCTCGACGCGCGGGCGCGGCGGCCGGCCCGACAGGGCGGGTGCGGTGACGCTCATGCTCGGTCCGGCACGGGGCGACGTTCCCACGGCGAGGCCGGCGACGCCGACCGGCGAACCCCCGAATCCGTCGCCACGAGGGCCCGGTACACGCTCCGGGCGGTGACCACCAGCGTCTCCCGGTCGGGCACGCGGTGCGGCCCACAGGCGAGCCGTGCGGACTGCGCGTCGGTCACGTTGTTCCTCCGAGGGCGATCGGGCGCGACCAGGGTCCGGAGCAACGCGACGGGAGCGGGATGCGTCGCTCGCCTCCCGAGAGAACCCCGTCGTGGGACCGGTCAAACCGACCGGTCGCCGTAGCGGGTGGTGGACGACCGTTCGAAGAACTCGGCCCACTCCTGCTCGGTGAGGACGTAGGGGGCGCCCAGGCTGCGGGCGATGGTGTACTGCCGGCACAGGATCTCGAGGCGGTGGGCCAGGTCGACGGCCGTGCCGAGGCCGTTGGCGTACGAGATCATCCCGTGGCTGCCGAGCAGGCAGGCGCGCCGATGCCGCAACGCCGTCGCGGCGTCCTCGGCCAGCCGGGCGCCCCCGAACGTCGAGTACGGGGTGCACGGGACGTCGGTGCCCCCGAACACACCCACGAGGTAGTGGAACCCGGGCAGCGGCTGGTGCAGGCACGAGACCGCCACGCAGTGGTCCGAGTGCGTGTGCACGACGGCGCCGGCCTCGGGATGGTCCCGATACACCGCAGCGTGCATCTGCCACTCGCTCGACGGTCGCCGGTCGCCGCTCCACGCACCGTCGAGCCCGACGAACACGACGTCGTCA
>JANPGL010000532.1:0-4527 GCA_031423915.1 Actinomycetes bacterium
AGTCGTTCGGCGTCGTCGAGCATGGCCTGTCGTTGCGTCGGGTCGAGCCCGCGTAGGCCGCGGTTGAACGCGTCGAGGTGCCCGCCGTCGATCGTGCCGGCCTCCAGAGCGTCGGCGAACGAAGGTGCCGCGGCGGTCAGGTCGGATCGTTCCTTGGAGCGTTCGGCGTTCCGCAGCGGCACGCGGGTGGCGTCGGCCAACGACTTCTCCGGGTAGGACGACACGCGGCTGAGCGCGCCCGTGATGACGGCGTCGCGCCCGTCGAGCCAGCGGCGTAGCCGTGCGACGTCTTTGGCTACCGACAGGATCTCGTCCCGGTCGCGGCAGGCCGCGTCGAACGACGCCACCCGCTCGACGACCCCGATCACGTCCACGCGCCAAGAGTAGAGACGGGGTGCGACAGGGTTTCCTCTGCGGGCTACGGTCGGTCGTCCGCTACCGGGACCTGGGGGAGATGTGGCCGCACCACTCGACGACGTGATCGTGATCGAGATCGACAACTGGATGGCGGCGCCGAGCGCGGCCGCCGCGTTGGCCGACCTCGGTGCGAACGTCATCAAGATCGAACCGCTCGGCGGCGACCCGATGCGCGAGCTCGGCCGCCCGGCCAAGATCGACGGCCCGATGAAGGGCTACGACTTCCAGTTCGACGTCGACAACCGCGGCAAGCGGTCGATCGCCGTAGCCCTCGACACGCCCGAAGGTGCGGCGCTGGTGCGGCGGCTCTGCCGAACCGCGCACGTGTTCCTCTGCAACCTCATCCAGCCCCGGCAGGAGAAGTTCGGCCTCGACCCGGCGTCGCTGTTCGCCGAGAACCCGCGCCTCGTGCACGCCACGCTCACGGGCTACGGCACGACCGGACCCGAGGCGTGGCGCCCGGGGTACGACGTCACTGCGTTCTTCGGGCGGTCGGGCCTGTACGACGCCATGCGCGAAGGCGACGACGGCACCGTGCCCATGGCCCGCCCCGCCCAGGGCGACCACACGACGGGCCTGGCGCTGCTCGGTGCCGTGCTGGCCGCGCTGCGCATGGCCGAGCGCACCGGCGAGGGTCAGATCGTCGAGACCTCGCTGTTCGAGACGGCGATCTGGACGCAGGCATCCGACTTCGCCGTCACCGCCGTCGACCATGCGCCCGTTCGCCGTCGGGCTCGCCACCAGCTGATCACCGCCACCGCCAACCGGTACCCGTGCGGCGACGGCCGGTGGCTCGTGATGAACATGCCGGAGGAGTCGGCGTGGCCCCGGCTGTGCAAGGTGATCGGCCTCGAGCACCTGCTCGACGAGCCACGCCTCGCCACGCAGAAGCAGCGCTTCGACAACATGGCCGAGGTCGTCGCCGCCGTCGACGCGGCGTTGTCGACGAAGTCGCGCGACGAGTGGGGCGTGCTGTTCGACGCCGCAGGGCTCATCTGGGGCCCGGTGCTCAGCCTCAACGAGGTGGCCGGCGACGCGCAGGCCAACTCGCTCGGCCTGTTCCCGACGATCGAGCATCCCGAGCGCGGCGAGTACCGCACGGTCCGCTCGCCGATGCGGTTCGCCACCGCCGACGTGGGGCCGCGCGGTCCGTCGCCGACCATCGGTCAGCACACCCGCGAGGTGCTCGCCGCCGCCGGTTTCGACGCGACGGCCATCGACGACCTCGTGGCGCGCGGCGTCGTCGCGGGCTCCTGAGCGGGCGGTCATCCGGCGCAGGGTCGGTCTCCGTAGAACTGTCGTACATCGACGGAGCGGGCGGCTCGCCGCCCGCGTGCACCCAGGAGACTTCATGCGCCTACGCAAGCTCATCGCCACCTTCGTGGTCGGTGCCTCTCTCGGTGGCGGTGCGCTGACCGCCAGCGCGGCGTCCGCCACCGCCGCACCCGAACCGACGCTCGCCGAGATCCTGGCGGCGTCCGGCCCGATCGGCGACCGCGACTGGTACGACTTCGACATCATCAACGGCGTCGTCGGCGCCATCCTCGCCGCCGACACCGACAACAACTCCCCTCTGCGCTTGGCACTCGATCCGAACAGTCCGAAGCTCACGGTGTTCCTCCCCAACGACCGTGCCTTCCAGGCGCTGGCCGCCGACCTGCTCGGCTGGAAGTACTGGCTCGCCACCGAAAGCAAGGTGGCCGAAGGGCTGCTCGGTGCGATCGACATCGCCACCCTCGAGACCGTGGTGCTCTACCACGTGCACGTCGGCTACGTGGACTCGGCCACCGCGCTGAGCGTGCCCCGCAACTTCAAGCTGCCGATGGTGGCCGGTGGCGAGATCGCCATCACCCCGTTGAAGTGGCTGAAGACGGCCGTGCTGGCCGACCGCGACCCCAACGACGTCAACCCCACGCTCGTGCGCTCCAAGCTCGACATCAGGGCGTCGAACGGCATCGCCCACGGCATCAGCTTCGTGCTCCGGCCGGTGGATCTCTGAGCGGACGCCTCTGGGCCCGACCGGTTTCGCCCGCCGGTCGGGGCCCTCGTCGCGTCCGTGCCAGAATCGCTTCATGGTGCGCTTCGTCGATCCGCGTGCGCAGCCGGGGGCGGCGGTCGAGCCCTACGAGCTGCGCTGGGACACGTCCTCGGGCCCGCCGCCGTCGATCGGCGTGCTGGCCAACGGCTTTCCCGATTCCGTCCCCTTCGCCGACGAGGTGGCCGCCGCGCTCGGCCGTCGCCTGCCCGGCACCACCATGCACACGTGGAACAAGGGCAACGCATCGGCACCGGCGTCGGCCGAGCTGCTCGACGGCATCGCCGGCGACGTGGCGCTGTGCGTCGCCCTCTACGGTCATTGAGGCAGTTGTACGAGCGGCACCGTGCGTGACGCCGTGAACCTGGCCCGGCGGGGCCGACCGTCGGTGGCCCTGGTGACCACCGAGTTCCGTGCCCAGGGCGACTTCGTCGCCCGCAGCGTGGGCATGCCCGACATCCCACGGGTCCTGCTTCCGCACCCGGTGGCCGGCTCGGGTCGCGCCAACCTGGCTGCGGTGGCCGAGCAGGTGGCCGACGACATCCTCGCCGCACTGGGCGTTGCGCCGTGAGCGACCTCCTCGACGCCCTCGACGAGCACGCCGCGCTGGAGCAGCTCCACGACCTCGGCTGCACCGACGGGCTCCCCGTGGTCGTGCCGACGCCCGAGCGTGTCGACCGCATGGTGCTGGCCACCGGCCTCGACGGCGACCTGGTGCTCGGCGAGATGGGCCCGTCGATGGGCGTGGCCACGGTCGAGCTCGTCGCCACCGCCGCGGTCATGGCCGGGTGCCTGCCCGACCATGCCCCGCTGGTCGTGGCGGCGGTGCGCGCCGTCGCCGACGCGCGCTTCGACCTGGCCGAGATGCAGGCCACCACGCACTGCACGGCGCCGTTCGTCGTCGTGAACGGCCCGGCCCGCCACGACTGCGGCATGGCGTCGGGTTTCGGGGCGCTGGGCCCCGGTCACCGCGGCAACGCCACGGTCGGCCGGGCCTTGCGCCTCGCCATGATCAACATCGGCGGTGGTCGACCGGGGCAGAGCGACATGGCGCTCCTCGGCCACCCCGGCAAGTTCACGTTCTGCCTGGCGGAGGCCGAGGAGACGAGCCCGTGGGAGCCGCTCCACGTGAGCCTCGGGTTCGACGCCGCGCAGTCGGTGGTGACGGTGTTGGGGGCCGAGGCGCCCAGCTCGGTGATGGCGGTGACCGACGGCGACGATCCCGGTTCACCCGACCGCGTCCTCGACGCCCTCGTGTCGGCGTTCTCGGCGGTCGCCACCAACAACGCCATGCTGCGCGGCGGTGCGGCGGCGGTGATCCTCAACCCCGAGCATGCCGACGTCCTGGCCAAGGGCGGCCTCGGCCGGGCCGATGTGCAGGCCGCCATCGTCGAGCGCAGCGGCAACCCGCGCCGTGTCGTGGCGCGCCAGTCGCCCGCCTTCGGCAGCAGGGGCGAACCCGACGACTGGCTCTCGTGCTTCTCCTCGCCCGACGACGTGCTGGTGCTCGTCGCCGGGGGAGGCGGGCTGTACTCGATGGTGCTGCCGACGTGGTGCGCGGGCAGCCACCGCAGCCGCTACGTGAGCGTGGCGGTCGAGATGGACCAGGCCTGCGAGATCCCGGGTCTCACGACCCGGGGATGAGCACCGGCTTGATGGTGCCGCCCGCCAGCGAGGAGGCCTCGGCCTCGTTGATGCGGCTCATCGGGTAGGTCTCGATGAGGCGATCGAACGGGAACCGGCCCTCCTGCCACAACTGGATCATCCGCGGGATGAACTCCTGCGGCTTGGCGCTGCCCTCGAGGATGCCGATGACCGTCTTGCCGAGGAGCGCCAACCCGTCGAGCACGAGGTCGCCGAGCTGCACGCCCACGAGGCCGCACGTGCCGGTCATGCGCAGCGCGGCCAGCGCGTTCGAGATGACCGCCGGCACGCCGGTCGTGTCGAACGCGTAGTGAGCGCCGCCCCCGGTGATGGCGTGCACCTGGGCCACCACGTCGGCGTCGGCGCCGTTGACGGCATGGGTGGCGCCGAGCTCGCGGGCGAGCTCGAGCCGGTGGGCCTGCAGGTCGACG
>JANPGL010000533.1:0-10331 GCA_031423915.1 Actinomycetes bacterium
GCCGCGGCGGGCGTCGGGTCTCGGTGCTCATGCCGACGCCCGCTGGGGGGCCTCGCCGTCGGCGGCGAAGCCGGCAGGGGTCTGGCCGGGATCCTTCACCGTGACGCGGGGCGCGGGCGTGGTCGACAGGATGCGCTGCACGATCTGGTCGACCTGCACCCCCTCGGCCAGGGCGTCGTAGGTCAGCAGGACACGGTGCCGGAGCACCTCCGGCGCCACGTCGAACACGTCCTGGGGGAGCAGGAACCGACGACCACGCATGAGCGCGAGGGCGCGGCCGGCCGACAACAGGCCGAGCGTGGCGCGGGGGCTCGCACCGAGCGCGATGTACGGCACCACGTCGAGCAACCCGGCCTTGGCCGGTTCGCGCGTGGTCATCACGAGGCGCACGGCGTAGTCGAGGATCTCGTGGTGCACGAAGACCTCGTCGGCCGCGGCTTGCAACGCCAGCAGCTGCTCGCTCGTCAGCACGGTGGAGGCGGTCGGTGCCTTCACCCCCATCCGCCGGGCGATCTCGACCTCCTCCGAGTACGTCGGCTGCTTCACGAGGATCTGCATGAGGAAGCGGTCGCGCTGCGCTTCCGGCAGGGCGTAGACGCCCTCCGATTCGATCGGGTTCTGGGTGGCGAGGACGAGGAAGGGCTTGGGGAGGGCCCGCGTCTGGCCGGCGATCGACACCTGCCGCTCGGCCATCACCTCGAGCAACGCGGACTGCACCTTGGCCGGGGCGCGGTTGATCTCGTCGGCGAGGACCATGTTGGCGAACACGGGACCCCACTCGATGTCGAACGATTCCGTCGACGGCCGCCAGATCCGGGTGCCCACGATGTCGGCGGGCACGAGGTCGGGCGTGAACTGGAGGCGGGCGAACGAGCCACCGGTGACCTGGGCCAACGTGGAGACGGTCAACGTCTTGGCCAGGCCCGGCACCCCTTCGATGAGGCAGTGCCCACGCGCCAGCAGGCAAACCAGGGCACGCTCGACCATCCGGTCCTGTCCCACGATGACGCGCTTCACCTGGAACAGCGCGTCCTCGAGCAGGGCGGCGGCGCGATCGCGTTCCGGAGCGTCGTAGGGCTGGGGGGAGTCGAGGGACACGGGGACCTCCGGGGACGGCGGCTGGGGGGGCTCGGGGTGCAAGCGTGCCGTGTCAACGTGAGGAGCGCGCGCCAGGTTCCTGAGACTTTCCTGAGTCCGACGTGCGCGGCGGGTCGGTCAGTCGGCGTCGGCCTTGGCGACCAACAGCGAGCAGTCGGTGCCCCGCGCCACCGCATTCGTGGTCGAGCCGAGCCGGAGCCGCTGCCAGCCGCTGAGCCCGCGCGTGCCCAGCACGACCAGGTCGGGAGCCCGGGCGGAGATCTCCGCGAGCGCAGCCGACGACGCGCTGCCGCGACCGTGCACCACCGCCAGGTTGGCGTTCAGGCCCGCCAACGTGGTCGTCGCCTCCGCGGTGGCCGCCTCGACGTCGACGACCCCGTCGTCGACCACGAGCACCCGCACCTCGGTCTCACCGAGCCAGGGCAGGGCCGCCAGGGCGGCCAACGCGGCGGCGGCGTGCCGCGAACCGTCCGCGCAGGCCAGCACACGGCGGGTGCGCCGGCCGTGGCGGGCGACGACGAGCGGCGCCGGCGGATCGTGGAGCAGCCACTCGGCGGTGCTCCCGAAGTGCAGCGACTTCAGCACCCCCGCTCCCTGCGCGCCGATGACCGTCAGGCCCGCCGCCGCGCTGAGCGCAACGCGGGGATCCTCGACGACCGTCAGGTGCCGCAACGCCGCGAGCGCCACCTCCGCGGGGGCGTGGCGGGGAACGCTCGGCGTCCACTCCCGCAGCGAGCGCTGGTCGGCCGTCGGGGGCGGGCCCAGCGGCGGCGACACGGCGGTCACCACGTCCACCGTCCATCCCGGCCAGGCGTGCTCGACGATCCACAGCCAGGCCACGTCGGCGCCCGGCGAGGCGTCGTCGCCGAAGACGAGGCGTCGGGAGACGGTGGAGGAGGGGGTGGTCACGATGCCATCCTGGGCCCTGCCGTCGACCGCGCACCAGGGGAGAAGGACCGATCACCGGTTCGGCCGGTCCCGTGCGCCTCGCACACCGTCGGTCCAGCGCGCGGGCAGGGCTCGGTAAAGGGGGGTCCAGCACTCCGTTCGGTCGTTGACTACCCGGCCGCCGTTGGCCAGCGTGGCCTCGTCGGCCAGCAGGTCGGCAGACGGTCGGGCGGAGATCGAGAGCGTGTCCATGCGTGTCCAAGCGAAGGTGATGGGGCGCGCCGCCATGGTGGCCCTCGTCCTGTTCGGCGGTGAACGGGTGCTCAGCACCACGACGCACCGGCCGGGCGCGGCCGCGGTGGCGGCGAGGCCCGACGGTCGGCCGGCGCGTTGGCCGGGCCGGCACCGGCGCCCGACGACCACGACGGTGGCGCCCACCGTGACACCCACGACGGCGGCGCCGACGACGACCGTGTCACCGTCGACCGTGTCACCGACCACCGTGGCGCCGTCGACCGTGGCGCCGACGACCAGCACGACGGCGAAGGCGACCACCACGACCGCGGCCGCCACCACGACCACCACCGTGAAGGCGACCACCACGACCGCGGCGGCCACGACGACCACCGCAGCGCCCGGATCCGGCCGCTTCGCCACGCTGGCACCGGGCAGCCCGCTGCCGTCGGGCGCAGCCTGTGCGGCACGGGTGAAGACCGCGGCCGAGCAGCGCCCGCAGAACGCCACCTACAACGCCACCAAGGGGACGCGGGCGAACACCGATTACCCCCGCGTCGACGGCCAGTACGTGGGCACGACGGACCAGATCCTGCAATGGACCGCCTGCAAGTGGGGCGTCGACGAAGACGTGGTGCGGGCCCAGATCGCCGTCGAATCGTGGTGGAGCATGCTCGCCGTGGGCGACAACGGAGAGTCGTTCGGCCTGGGTCAGGTTCGGGTGCCGTACCACCAGAGCGCGTTCGTCGACGACAACGCCAAGCGGTCGAGCGCCTACAACGTCGACTACACCTACGCCGTGTTCCGCTCGTGCTACGAGGGCGAGCTCACGTGGTTGAACACGGTCGAGCACGTCGGCACGTACGCCGCGGGCGACGTGTGGGGCTGCCTCGGCGTGTGGTTCTCCGGCCGTTGGCACACGCCGGCGGCCGAGGGCTACATCGCCAAGGTGCAGGACTACCTGGCCCAGCGCGTGTGGACCACGCCCGGCTTCCAGGGCTGAGCTCTGCTTGACCCCCGTGCGACGTCGGGCGAGCATGAGCCCGGCGCCGCACGGGGGCGCTCCACGCAGGAGGTCCTGGCATGACCGAGACGACGACGACGACGGCGGCCGCGCCGTACGACGACCCGCTGGCGCTCATCACCCCAGAGGTGATCGAGCGGTACCGCACCGACGGCGTCGTGTTCCTGCGCCAGGCGCTGCACCCCGAATGGCTGGAGCTCGTCGGCATGGGACTCCAGCGCGTGCTGGGCGACGGCGGGCAGGCCAAGCATCGCTTCTTCGACGACCAGCCCGGCGAGTTCCTGGAGACGGTGCGCAACTTCGACGGTACGCCCGAGATCCAGCGTCTGCTGTTCGACTCGCCGATCGCCGACATGATCGGCAAGCTCGTCGGATCGGACCAGGTCTGGTACTACTCGGACGAGTTCTTCCTGAAGGGTCCCGGCTCCAACCGGACGCCGTGGCACCAGGACCTGCCCTACTGGCCGATGGCGGGCGACCAGATCGCATCGATGTGGATCTCGCTCGACCCCATCCCGGCGGCGGAGTGCCTCGAGTACGTGCCCGGCTCGCATCGGCAGGTCATGTACGACGGCTTCAACCCGCGGCGCGTGGCCGAGGACCCGACCTTGCCGTACTACAGCCAGGACCTGCCGCCACTCCCGGACATCGAGGCCGACCGGGCGGCGTGGACCATCGTGTCGTGGGACGTGCAACCCGGCGACGTGGTGCTGGCCCACCCGGGCGTGCTGCACGGTGGCGGGCCGACGGCGTCGACCAGCAAGCGCCGGGCGCTCACGGTGCGCTGCTACGGCGAGGACATCGTGTACGCCACGCGTCCGGCGTCGCGCCCGACCGTGCCCCGCACGCCCGGGCTCGGGGTGCGGCTCCACCCGGGCGACCCCTTGCGGGCACCGTGGTACCCGCAGCTGCGGCCCGTGCCGCCCTGGCAGCGCTGGGGCTGACGACCGCGGCGGCCGGCGGCCGATTCAGGCGGGGAGCGTCACCTCGAGGAACGCCAGGTCGGGGCTGACGTCGGTCAGCGAGTGCACCAGACCGGGCGGCACCGACACGCTGTCGCCCGCCACGAGCCGTTCGTCGTCGTGACCGGCGGACCGGATGACGACCGAGCCGTCGAGCACGAACAGGAAGAGCAGCTCGCCCTGGTGCGACCAGTCGGTGACGGGTGCGTCGCCGACGCGCCGGGCGACCCGTACGCCGGCCAGACCGGCGGTGGCGTCGGCGATGCCGACGTCTCGGGCCTCGAACCCGCTCGAGCGCCACGGCGACCAGGTGGCGCCGGCCGCGACGTGGCGCACGAAGCGCTGACCCTCGAAGTCGCGCGCCGGGTCGACGTGTCCCGTCGGTAGTTGCAGGTCGGCGTCGGCGTGGGTCTCGTGTTCGGCCGGGCAGGCCAGCTCGACCACCTCGAGCCCGGGTGACGCTTCGAGGACCCGGTGGCGGATGCGCGGCGGCTGCAGCACGCAGTCGCCGGCGTGCATGACGAACGGCTCGCCCTGGTCCTCGTAGACGACCTTCACCCACCCGGTTCGGCAGTAGATCATCTGGAAGCGGATCTTGTGGAAGTGCACGTAGTCGGGGACCGGGCCGCCGTCGGGGATGGCGATGTGCGAGGCGATGAAGCGCCCGCCGTGCCGGTCGGGGATCAGGTCCCGGTACCGCATGCCGGCGCGCCCGGCACCGTCCTCGCCCGCCTCGGCGGCGCGGCTCACGACGAGCCCGCTGCGCAGCGGTGGGACGACCACGGGCGGATCGGCGTCGACCAGTTCGATCAGCGTCCCGTTCGGGGCCGTCAGCGTTCGCCGGCCCCCGGCGACGGCGTCGGGTTCGGCGCACCGCAGGCGCACGAGACCGGGGGCCACCTCCGCCCCGGGGTCGAGCGCCAGGCGCACTCCGTGGCCTTCGACGACCGCGTAGCGAGGGTGATCGGCCGGCCAGATGGTCACGACGCGCATGCCGAGGTCGTCCAGGAAGAACGGCAACGTGCCGGCCAGGTCGGCACAGGGCAGCACGACGTGGGCGTCGTGAACAGGTCCGGTCGACATGGGTGACGAGCGTACGCCCGAAAGGGACCGTGTGACGGGCCGATCGGGACGCCATGCTGGTGGGGCCGTGTCCTTCGCACCCCTCGCCCTCGACGCCTTGCGCGACCGTCTCGCCACGCTCACGTTGCGCGACGAGCGACGCCTGCGAACCCGTCTCGACCAGGCGTGTCGTCGCCCGGCCGGCGACGAGCGGGACCGGGCGATGGCGGCCGTGGCCGCCGAGGCGGATCGGGCCGAGGCCGTCGTGCAGGCGCGACGCGACGCGCGGCCCGAGATCACCTACCCCGAGGAACTCCCGATCACGGCGCGTCACGACGACCTGCTCGCCGCCATACGCGACCACCAGGTCGTCGTCGTGGCGGGCGAGACAGGATCGGGCAAGAGCACCCAGCTCCCCAAGCTGTGCCTCGAGCTCGGCCGCGGGGTGCGCGGCCTCATCGGACACACCCAACCACGCCGGGTGGCGGCCCGATCGGTCGCCGAACGGGTGGCCAGCGAGCTCGGCACCGAGCTCGGTGGTGCGGTCGGTTACACGGTGCGCTTCACGGATCGGGTCGGCGATCGGACCCTCGTGAAGGTGATGACCGACGGCATCCTTTTGGCGGAGACCCAACGCGACCGTGACCTGCTGCGCTACGACACGATCATCGTCGACGAGGCCCACGAGCGCAGCCTCAACATCGACTTCCTGCTCGGCTACCTGCATCAGCTGCTGGCGAGGCGACCCGAGCTGAAGCTCGTGATCACGTCGGCCACCATCGACACCGCGCGCTTCTCGCAGCACTTCGGCGGCGCACCCGTCGTCGAGGTGACCGGGCGCACCTATCCGGTGGAGGTGCGGTACCGCCCGATCGGTGGCGACGACGGTGACGAGCGCGACGACCGCGACCAGGTGACGGCCATCTGCGACGCCGTCGCCGAGCTCGCCGACGAAGGCCCGGGCGACGTGCTGGTGTTCGTCAGCGGCGAGCGCGAGATCCACGACGCCGCCGACGCCCTGCGCCGGCTCGAGCTTCCCGGCACCGACGTGCTGCCGCTGTACGCCCGGCTCTCGGCTGCCGAGCAGCACCGCGTGTTCGAACCCCACCGCGGCCGCCGCATCGTGCTGTCGACCAACGTGGCCGAGACCTCGCTCACCGTCCCCGGCGTGCGCTACGTCGTCGACGCGGGCACGGCACGGATCTCGCGGTACTCACGCCGGTTGAAGGTGCAACGGCTCCCCATCGAGCCGATCTCGCAGGCGTCCGCCAACCAGCGCGCCGGACGCTGCGGCCGGGTGGCGCCCGGCATCTGCATCCGGCTCTACGACGAGGCCGACTACGAGTCGCGCGAGGCCTTCACCGAGCCCGAGATCCTGCGCACGAACCTGGCGTCGGTCATCCTCCAGATGGCGGCGCTCGGGTTGGGCGACGTCGCCGCGTTCCCGTTCGTGGAACCGCCGGACGCCCGCAGCGTCACCGACGGCGTCCATCTGCTCGAGGAGCTCGGGGCGTTGCGACCCGACGAGGTAGACCTGGCTCGGGGCCTGACGCCGCTAGGTCGGCGGTTGGCCCAGCTGCCGCTCGATCCTCGGCTCGGCCGCATGGTGCTCGAGGCCGAGCAGCTCGGCTGCGTGCGCGAAGTGATGGTCATCGCCGCCGCCCTGTCGATCCAGGACCCGCGCGAGCGGCCGCAGACCCACCAACAGGCGGCCGACGAGGCGCACCGCCGCTTCGCCACCGAGGGGTCCGACTTCGTCGCCTACGTGCGCCTGTGGGACTACCTGCGCGAACGCCAGCGCGAGGTGTCGGGGAACCAGTTCCGCAAGCTCTGCAAGACCGAGTTCCTGAACTACCTGCGCGTGCGGGAGTGGCAGGACCTCTACAGCCAGCTGCGCCAGGTGGCCTCGGGGCTCGGGCTCCGGCTCGGCGCGGAGGCCGCGCATCCCGACCACGTGCACCGTGCACTACTGGCCGGGCTGCTCTCGCAGATCGGCATGCGGGAGGGCACCGAGCGGGACTTCCGCGGGGCCCGAAACGCCCGCTTCGCCATCGCCAACGGCTCGGTGCTCGCCCGCAAGCCGCCCCGTTGGGTGATGGCGGGCGAGCTGGTCGAGACGAACCGTTTGTGGGCCCGGGTCTGCGCTCCGATCCAGCCCGAATGGGCCGAGCGCACGGCGGCCCACCTCGTGAAGTGCAGCTACGGCGAGCCTCGGTGGGACGCTCGTCGCGGCGCCGCGGTGGTGCCCGAGCGCGTGACGCTGTACGGGCTGCCCGTCGTGGCGCAGCGCCCCGTCGACCTGTCCCGGCTCGACGCCGGTCTGGCGCGTCAGCTCTTCCTGCGGCACGCACTGGTCGAGGGTGACTGGCCGGCACCGGCCCATCGCGAGCTGCTGGCCGCCAACCGCGTCGTGCTGGCCGAGCTGGAGGCGCTCGAGGATCGGTCGCGGGGTCGCCGGGCGCTCGTGGCCGACGACGCCTTGTACGCGTTCTACGAGCGGCGCGTGCCGGCCGACGTGACCTCGGGACGCGGTTTCGACCGCTGGTGGCGCGACGAGCGCGTCCGTCGCGCCGATCTCCTGACCGCCACGCGCGACGATCTCGTCCGCGCCGGCAGCGGCGGGGCGGGCCTGCACGAGTTCCCCGATCGATGGGTGCAGGGCGACCTCGTCCTTCCGGTGAGCTACCGGTTCGAACCGGGCGCGCCGTTCGACGGTGTCACCCTTCACGTACCCGTCGCCCTGCTCGACCAGGTGCGGCCCGTGGGCTTCGACTGGCAGGTCCCGGGCATGCGCGAGGAGCTGGTCGAGACGTTGGCGCGCACGCTGCCCAAGCCGGTGCGGCGCCAGCTCGTACCGGTGGCCGAGGCGGCACGACGCGCCCTGACGGTGCTCGATCCGTCGGCCGGGCGCCTGATCGACGGCCTGGCGGCCGAGCTCGGTCGCGAAGCAGGGCTGCCGCTCACGCCGGGAGACTTCCGCGTCGAGGACCTCCCCGACCACCTGCGGCTCACGTTCTCCGTCGATGACGAGCGCGGCGGGTCGCTGGCCCACGGCAAGGACCTCGCCGCGCTCCAGGCGGCGTTGCGTCCCCGTACGCGCGCCGCCATCGCACGGGCCGCACCGACGGCGGAACGCACCGGCCTCCGGGACTGGGGCGACCTCGGCGAGCTGCCTCGCGAGGTGGCCTCGACGAGCGGCGGTCACACCGTGCGGGCCTACCCCGCCCTCGTCGACGAGGGCGCCACGGTCGGGGTGCGGGTCCTGACGACGCCCGCCGCCCAGGCCCGGGCCATGCGGGCCGGCACGCGACGGTTGCTTGCGCTGACCGTGGCGGCCCCGCGCAAGGCGATGGAGCGCGCCGTCACCAACGACGTGAAGCTGGCGCTGGCCCGGCTCGGTCGCGGCGCCGTGGCCGATCTGCTCGACGAGTGCGTGGCGGTCACCATCGACGCCGTGGTCGACGCCGCCGGTGGCCCGGCGTGGGATGCCGACTCGTTCGGCGAGCTCCAGCAGGCGGTCCGCGAAGGCCTGGCCGATCGCGCCGCGGCCGTCGCGGCCGCGGCGGCACAGGCGGTGGTCGCGGCGTCGGCCGTGCAGGCCCGCCTGGCCGGGATGACCGCGCCGGCGTTGCAGCCCGCCGTGGCCGACGTGCGGTCGCAGGTGACCCGACTGGTCGGCACCGGCGCGTTGCGCGCCGCGGGGTTGATGCGCCTCGACGACATCGTGCGCTACCTGCGCGCCGCCGATCGTCGGCTCGAGCGGTTGCCCACCGATCCGGTCCGGGACCAGCGCGCCATGCGCGTCGTCCACGACCTCGAGGACGGCTATGCGGCGGCCCTGGCGGCCGTGCCACCGGATCGGCGGGGGGAACGCCACGCCGAGGTGGTGTGGTCGCTCGAGGAGCTGCGCGTCAGCCTGTTCGCCCAGCAGATCCGTACCGCCCGACCCGTGAGCGAGCAGCGGGTCCGCAAGGAGATCGCCGCCTTGCGCGACGCCTGAACGGCGCGGTCAGTCGATCCGCTGAGATCCTCGATGGAAGCGCATGACGTAGCGGGGGTCGGGGTGGATGAGCGAGCCGACCTCGTCCTTGCCCTCGTAGCGCAGCGCCGACAGGACGTAGCGCATGGCGTTGATCCGGGCTTTGCGCTTGTCGTTGGCGGCCACGATCGTCCACGGTGCGTACGACGTGTGCGTCCGGCTGAACATCGCCTCCTTGTACTGGGTGTACTGGTCCCACAGCTCCTGGGCCCGGTGGTCCACGGGCGAGAGCTTCCACTGCTTCAGCGGGTTGCTCCGGCGGGCCTCGAACCGCTCGGCCTGCTCGTGGCGGGCGATCGAGAACCAGAACTTCACGAGCTCGATGCCGTCCTCGTAGAGCATGTGCTCGAACTCGGGGACCTGCTGCATGAACGTGGCGTACTGGGCCGGTGTGCAGAACCCGTTCACCGGCTCCACGACGGCACGGTTGTACCAGGAGCGGTCGAAGAAGACGATCTCGCCCGGGTTCGGAAGCTGTTCGACGTAGCGCTGGAGGTACCACTGACCCTGCTGCTGATCCGTCGGCTTGGGGAGGGCCACCACACGGATCGAGCGTGGGTTCAGGTGCTCGGTGAAACGACGGATCGTGCCGCCCTTGCCCGCGGCGTCGCGCCCTTCGAACAGGATGGCCACCCGTCGGTTGGCGGACTGGACGGATTGCTGGAGCCTCACCAGCTCGATCTGGAGCCGCTCCAGCTGCTGCTCGTAGCGCACCAGCGAGAGCGCCCGGTCGACGTCGATCTGCCGCTGCGAGAGCAGCGTCTCGAGGCCGCGTCGCGATGTGACGGCACGCAGGTCGTCGAGCAGTTCCGGGTCCACTGCCGGCGGTGCCTGCTCGATCGCGGGTGCCGCTGCCGCCGACCGACCGTTCGACCGGGTGGATGGGGGGCGCCCGCCGTTCGTCGTGGGCGGCGCGGAGGTTCGTGCGGTGGCCATGGCGCACCGTGCCACGGATCGGCGAACACGGGAAGGGCACGAAGACCGACGCCACCGGGACCAGCTGCCCTCCGGCACCACGGCCGTT
>JANPGL010000534.1:0-38549 GCA_031423915.1 Actinomycetes bacterium
TGTCACCGACGTGCGTGGGTGGCGACCCGTCCGCCCGTTTGGCGCTGCTCATCGTGTCTCCCTCGGGTTCGACGTCGTCGACCAGGCGACGATCGCCCGGTCGCGCCGCGCAGGTCCTGAATGCGGATCAGTTCATCCGCAGGATCCCGCACGGCGCCGTCGCCACCACCGTAGGGCCGGTCGACGGACGCCGAACGCGGTTCAGCCGTGCTTGCGCTGCTGGGCGTGGTGCAGGCCGCGCAACCCGGCGGTCATCGGGACGCTCGCGAGGTAGCTGCCGAACGTGTGGGCGCGCCGCTTCTCGCGGAACAGACGGCGGGCGAACGTGCGCTCGTCGACGGGCTCGGGCGCCGGTGCCGTGGCATAGAGGCCCAGCAGGTCCGACAGCGACATCTCGTCCGCGCCAGAGCGGTCGAAGGCGTCGAGCATGCGCTGGAAGGGCGCCCGGTGCCGACGCATCATCTGAGCCTTGCGGATGCCGCCCGACGCCAGACGCTTCCGGCGGATCACTGTGGCCCCGCTCGCCGCTCGCCACGACAGCGCCACGCGGTCCGTATCGGCGTCCTGGGTGCGATGGATGATGTCCCCCCGCATGAGCAGCAGGTCGCCGGCGGCGAGCTCCGGCGCCACCGCCAGTTCCTCGAGGTCGGCGCTGATCACCCGCGCACCACCACGCTCGTCATTGGTGGCGAGCCATCGTCCCGCCACCGGGTGGAAATGCCCGGCACCGTTGCGCACGAGGAAGTCGTAGGCGCGCGGCTCTTCGCGGCGCAACACGTCGAACGGGATGAGGCACAGGTTCGACCTCGTCGCGTCGGGCTTGACGATCGGCACGTAGAAGTTGACGTAGTCGTAGTGGTTCTGGACGAGGTAGAAGCTCTCGTGGTCCTGGTGCCAGGGGAAGTTGACGCCCGCCTTCGTGCCGACGGCGAAGTACACCGACGTGTCGGGCACGTAGACGTCGACCTGCACGTCGGTCTGGGCGCTCACCTGGCGCAGGACCTCGTCGAAGCGTGGCGCCAGCCCGGCCATCACCTCCGCGCTCGGAGTCTTGGCGTTGAAGTTGAGGTTGTCGTCGAGGCCGAGACGGGCGTGGTCGTCGCACAGCCCCTGCACCTCGTCGGGCGTCAGGAACCCGCGCACGACCACGAACCCCCTGGTCTCCAGATCGGTCCACGACTCGATCTCCATCGCCACTCCGCCTCGTTCCCAGCCGACACCCGCGCCCCAGCACCGTATTGCCTCGACCTGCGGCGCGGTTGGGGAAGGGTCTTTCGACCTGCTCGGCCGGGCCGCTGCCCCGGTTCGGCCCGAACCGGAGGATGGCACCATGGCTGGGTGAACGATCCCCTCCTGGTCGTGCCCGGCTCCGTCGTTCCCGGCCCGGGCGCGACCGGTCTGACCTCGGCCGAGGCGGGCCGCCGGCTCGCCGAGGACGGCCCGAACGAGTTGCCGACGGCGCAGAAGCGCAACCTCCTCCAGCAGGCGTGGGACGTCGTCAGCCAGCCGATGCTGCTCCTCCTGCTCGGGGCCGGCACGCTGAACTTCGTCCTGGCCGAGCCGCTCGACGGGGTCATCCTGCTCTCGTTCGTGGTCGTGGTGATCGCCATCTCGATCTACCAGGAGCACAAGACGGAGAACGCGCTCGTGGCATTGCGCGACCTGTCGTCGCCGCGGGCGCTCGTGGTGCGAGACGGTGCTCCGGTCCGCGTCGCCGGTCGCGACGTGGTTCGGGGCGACGTCGTGGTCCTGGCGGAGGGCGACCGGGTCCCGGCCGACGGCGTCGTGCTGGAGGGCGTCAACCTGTCCGCCGACGAGTCGGCGCTCACCGGCGAGTCCGTGCCCGTGCGCAAGACCCGGGCCGACGCGGCGACGATCTCGGCTCCCATGGGTAGGCCGGGTGGCGATGCCACACCATGGCTGTTCTCGGGCACCCTGGCGGTCAAGGGCCGTGGCGTCCTGCTCGTGAAGGCGACGGCCGGCGGCACCGAGCTGGGGCGGATCGGTACGGCGCTGCGCACCATCGAGGACGAGGACACGCCGCTTCAGCGCGAGATCGACCGGCTCGTGCGCCTCATCGCCGCGATCGGCCTCGGCGCGGCCGCCCTGGTGGTCGTCCTCTACGGTTGGACACGCCACCGCTGGCTCGACGGCCTCCTGGCCGGCATTGCCACCGCCATGGCCATGCTGCCCGAGGAGTTCCCGGTCGTGTTGACGGTGTTCCTGGCCCTCGGGGCCTGGCGCATGTCCCAGCGACACGTGCTCACGCGCCGGGCGCCCGCCATCGAGACGCTCGGCTCGGCCACCGTCATCTGCGTCGACAAGACCGGCACGCTCACGATGAACCGGATGACCGTGCGGGAGCTGGTCGTCGACGGGTCGGTCCACGTGCTCGACGACCGCCCGCTTCCCGACCTGTTCCACGAGATCGCCGAGTTCGCGGTGCTCGCCTCGCCCCCCGAGTCGTTCGACCCCATGGATCGGGCGCTGCGGGGCCTCGGGGACACCCAGCTGGCCGGCACCGAGCACGTGCACCGGGACTGGGAGCTCGTGCGCGAGTACCCGCTGTCGGAGGTCCTGCTGGCCATGTCCCACGTGTGGCGCTCGCCCGAAGCGGACGCCTACGTCGTGGCCGCAAAGGGTGCGCCGGAGGCCATCGCCGATCTCTGTCACCTCGAGGCGCCCGAGCGCGCCACGCTGCGCGCCCAGGTGGAGGAAGCGACGGCGGGCGGCCTACGTGTGCTCGCAGTCGCCCGTGCCCGGTTCAGCGCCGATGCGGCGCTGCCCGGCGAGCAGCACGACTTCGCCTTCGAGTGCCTGGGGCTCACCGGCCTGTACGACCCGGTGCGCCCGGGCGTCGCGGACGCCGCCGCCGACTGTGCGCGGGCCGGCGTGCGCGTCGTCATGATCACCGGCGACTACCCCGGCACCGCGCTCGCCATCGGGCGCGAGGTCGGTCTGGATACGGCCAGGGGCGTCATCACCGGCCCGGAGCTGGAGGCGATGGACGACGAGGAGCTGGCGCGCCGCGTGCACACCGTCGACATCTTCGCCCGCATGGTCCCGGAGCAGAAGCTCCAGCTCGTACGGGCATTGAAGGCCAACGGCGACGTCGTGGCCATGACCGGGGACGGCGTCAACGACGCGCCCGCGCTGCGAGCGGCCGACATCGGCATCGCCATGGGCGCCAGGGGCACCGACGTGGCCCGCGAGTCGGCCGCGCTGGTCCTGACGGACGACGACTTCTCGTCGATCGTCGGCGCCGTGCGCCAGGGCCGAGGCATCTTCGACAACCTGCGCAAGGCGATGTCGTACATCATCGCCGTGCACGTGCCCATCTTCGGCATGTCGCTCATCCCGGTCTTCGTGGCCCACTGGCCTCTCGTGCTCGGCCCCGTGCAGATCGCCTTCCTCGAGCTCATCATCGACCCCGCCTGCTCGATCGTGTTCGAGTCGGAGCAGATCGACCCCAGGATCATGGAGCACCCGCCCCGCGGGTTGGGCGAGCCGATGTTCGGCCGGCGGGTGCTCACCATCGCTCTCCTGCAGGGCCTGTCGGTGCTCGTGGCGTCGTTCGGCGTGTACCTGTGGACCATGCTCGGCGACCGACCCGACGCGGTCGTCCGCTCGGTCACGTTCGCCACGCTCGTCGTCGGGAACCTGGCGCTCATCCTCGTCAACCGGTCGTGGCGGCTGTCGATCTGGCGATCGTTCGTGGAACGCAAGAACCCCACGCTCAAGTGGATCCTCGGCCTGGCCGGGTCGCTGCTCGTCGTCGTGCTCAGCGTGCCCGGGGTGCGGCGGGCGTTCCGCTTCGGCCCGCTCCGACCGCTCGACTGGGCGGTCGCGTTCGCGGCCGGGGCGCTGGGCGTCGTCTGGTTCGAGGTGTACAAGGTTCGAACCGGCCGCCAACGGCAGTGAGCCGCTCCGTCACGCCGGCGGCACCTCGTCGGGCCGTCGGCGCTCGAGGATCATCATGAACTCGGTCTTGGCCGTCTTCATGATGTTCGTCGACAGCAGCGCCTCGGCGAGCCGCCATCCGTCGGCGGCGTGGTCGTTGAGCACCGCCTCCAGTTCGACGCTGTCGAAGTTGCCGGCGAAGCGCTTGTCGCGCTGGGACAGGACCTTGTACTCGTACATCCTTCGTTCTCCTTGGTCGGGTGCATCCGGTGGGTACCGTCAGCGGGTAGGCGGATCGAGCAGGCGCACCGCGGCGGCGATGGTCGCCGCGGTGCGCGGCGAGTTCACGCCGGCCGCCGGGTTCGAGACGGCGCCGACCAGCACGTAGACATGGGATCGACGGTACGGATGCGCCGTCGAGGTGTCATCGGAGCCGGCACCGGTCCGGGGCTCGGTGGTGGCACGGATGCATCCGACGCGAACCGATGCCAACATGGCGTGCGTGAGGACGCGGGCAGGCGTGGGCGGGCTCCTGGCGTGGCTGGCCCTCGTCGTCGTCGCCGCCGGTAGTGCCGGCGCGCTGTCGGTCTACGACCAGCCGGCCGGCCTCCGGCTCGACGACCTCGACCTGCTGGCGAGTCCGGTCGACGTGCCCGGCGGATCGATCGACCGCCAGATCCAGTGGGCGGTGGACTTCGTCAACGGCGCGCCCGTGTCCCGCGCTGACCTCAGCGAACGCTTCGCCCCGAGCTTCCTGAAGGTCATCCCCGTCGACGAACTGCTGTCGGGCCGCGACGCCTTCGCCCACGACGCGCCCTACCGAGTGTGGGCCGTCGTCAGGAAGCGGGCGGACCTGGCGACCTTCGCCCTCCTCGGTGCATCCGGCGCCAGCTACCGGTTGGAGCTGGCCGTCGAGCCACCCACCGGCCGCATCGACGGCCTGGCGCTGTTCCGCAGCGACGTGGGCCGGCAGCCCATGGGCCGCACCGCGCTGACCCTCACCATCGTCGCCGCGCTGCTGCTGGCCATCGTCGGCAACCTCCTCGTCCGCCGTCCCCGCGGCGACCGGGCCGTCGGCGGTTGGTTCCTGGCGGCGGCCGTGGCGTGCGGCGCACAGCTGGCCAGCTCGTGGGGCGGTCGTGGGCGTTGTCGATCGGCTTCGCGGCCGGACCGGTGGCGTTGGCGCTGGCGGCGGCGGCACTCGTGCGCCACGTCTCGTCGCTCCTCGTCCGACGTGTGCTCGCCGCCGGGATCGTAACCGCCGCTGCGCTCGCCGTCGTCGGCCAGTTCGCGCTGCCTCTGCCCGACGGTGTGGCCCCGCTGCTGTTCCACCTCGGCGTGTCCCGATCGTTCGCCCGCACCCTGCTGGACGTCCGCTCGTTGGCGGCGCTGACGGTGGCCGTCGTCGCCGGCGCGGCGTTGACCGTGGAAACCATCCGACGACCGACGAGACGGGTCAAGGTGCTCGCCGCCGGTGGGCTCGTCGTCGCCGGCGCCGTGGCATCGGTGGCGGTCGCCTGGCTCACGCATCCCCGAGCGGTGCACGTGACGATGTCGGCATGGCTCGACGCCGCGCTCGCCGTGCTGGCCGTCGCGGGAGCGGTGAGCCTGTTCGTCGAGGGCCTCGAGCTCGGCGGCGTGGCGCGGCTCGTCACCGACCTGGGCGACGTCGACGCGCCGATGGCGCTGCAACACTCGATCGGGCGAGCGCTCGACGACCCATCGGTGGAGCTGTGGTTCTGGTCGGCGGGTCTCGGCGCCTACGTCACGCTCGACGGCTCCCGCGGGGATCCCGAGCGCACCCGGCCCGGTCGCGTGCTCACCCGGCTGTCGGCTCGCGACGAGCCGCTGGCGGTCGTGGTCCACGACGCCGCCCGGGACATCCCCGATCATCGCGTCGCTGCGGTGTGCGCTGCCGCCCGCATGGCGCTGGACAACGAGCGGCTGCACGCCCAGGTGCGGGCCCAGCTGGCCGACGCCACGGCCTCGCGGGCGCGCATCGTGGTGGCCGGCGATCAGGCCCGCCGCGAGATCGAGAGAAACCTGCACGACGGCACCCAGCAGCGCTTGCTGGCGGTGCTGCTGCGCCTGCGCGAGGCCGAGGAGCGGCACCGGCGCGCCGGGGAGCGCGCCGGCAGCGCCGCGCTGGCGGACGAGGTCGGCCTCGCGGCCGACGAGTTGGCCGTGGCCCTCGAGGAGCTCCGCGCCATCGCTCGAGGTCTGCACCCACCGGCCCTCGACCACGGCCTCGCCGCCGCGCTCGACGCGCTGGCCGAGACCGCGCCCCTGCCGGTCGAGCTGCACACGCCGGCGGACCTGCCGGCCGCGGGCCCCGAGATCGAGGCGGCCGTCTACTTCTTCGTCGCCGAGGCGCTCACGAACACCGTCCGGCACGCGGGCGCCACCCACCTGGCCGTCACCGTCGAGCGCACCGCATCCGGGTTGCGCGCCACCGCCGCCGACGACGGGTGCGGAGGCGCCGCCTGTCGTGGCGGCACCGGCTTGGCCCGACTGGGCGATCGCGCCGCCGCACTCGGCGGCCAGCTTCGGGTCGACAGCCGTGCCGAAGCAGGCACCACGCTCGTGCTCGAGCTGCCGACGGCGCCCCCCGGCGAAGCCACCGCGGACGTGGTGCCGTGAACACGATCGTGGTCGACGACTCGGTGCTCCTGCGCGAGGGCATCGCGCGCGTCCTCGACGATGCCGGCTTCGCCGTGGTGGCAAAGCGCGGCGACGCCGACGGGCTGGTCGAGCTGGTGGACACGACCGGTGCGGGCCTGGTCGTCCTCGACATCCGGATGCCACCCACCCACACGACCGAGGGCCTCGAGGCGGCCATCGCGCTGCGGGCGACACGACCCGGCGTGGCCGTCGTGGTGCTCTCCCAGTACATCGAGACGAGATACGCGCTCGAGCTGTTGGCCGACGGGTCGCCCGGGGTCGGCTACCTGCTGAAGGACCGCGTCGCCGCCATCGGCGAGTTCGTGGACGCGGTGCGGCGGGTCACCGCCGGGGGAACGGTCATCGATCCACAGGTCGTCGCCCGGATCGTCGCGCGGGAGCGGCGTCACAACCCCCTCGACGCCCTGAGCGAACGCGAGCGCGAGGTGCTCGGCCTGATGGCCGAGGGACGGTCGAACCAGGCGATCGCCGACCGGCTCGTGGTGAACCTGCGCACGGTCGAGACACACGTGAGCAGCCTCCTCACCAAGCTCGGCATCCCCGTGGCGCCCGACGACCACCGCCGGGTGCGCGCGGTGCTGCTCCACCTCTCGCACACCGACCGGCCGGCCTGAGCCACGGGCGCACGGCGTCAGGCGAGGTCCGCGAGGAGCCGCCGACAGGTGGCGTAGATCGACGGACCGCCGTGGCCCTCGTCATCGACCACGATCAGCTCGCTGCCGGGCCAGGCGCGGTGCAGCCGCCACGGCGCGTCGAGCGGGCCGCTCAGGTCGAGCCGGCCGTGCACGAGCCACCCGGGGATGCCCGCGAGGCGGCCGGCCCCGGCGACCAGCCCGTCGTCGGCCAGCCAGGAGTCGTGGCGCCAGCAGTGGGTGACCTGCCGGGCGAACCCGAGCCGGAACGCCGCGTCGTCGTAGCGCGGGTTGGGCGACGCGCCGGGCGTGGTGGCTACGTGGGCGTCCTCCCACGCGCACCAGGCGGCGGCGGCCGGCACGTGCACGGACGGGTCGGGATCCGTCAGCAGCTCGGCGTACGCCTCGACGAGGCGCAGATGCCCGAGGCGCGCGGGGACGTGCGCGCGGAACCGCTCCCACGCCGCGGGGAAGAACCGGCCGGCGTGGACCGTGATCCAGTCGATGTCGGCGCGGGTGCCCGTGCTGACGGCACCGACCACCACCGCGCGGACCCGCTCGGGGTGCCGCTCGGCGTAGGCGAGCCCCAGCACCGAGCCCCACGAGTATCCGTGCACCACCCAGCGCTCGATGCCGCAGTGCAGGCGCAACCGCTCGATGTCGTCGAGGTGGTGCTCGAGGTCGATCGAAGCCCAGTCGACGTCGGGCTGCGACGCGTGCGGCGTGCTCCGCCCGGCCGAGCGCTGGTCGAACAGCACCGCGCGGTGACGCGTGGCGTCGAACAGCCGGCGAGCCGTTGGCGTCGTGCCACTCCCGGGGCCGCCGTGGAGGTACACGACCGGCAGGCCCCCGGGCGCGCCGACCTGCTCGTACGCCAGCACGTGACCGTCGCCGACGTCGAGCATCCCGGCGTCGAAGACCTCGGCCATCGCAGTGTCCATCGGGCCGTCCCCCTGTCAGAGGCTCAGGAAGTCCGACAGGCCGACCAGCAGCCGGTCGACGTCGTCGTCGGTACTGTACGGCGCCAGGCCGACCCGCAGCGCGTGGGTGTCGGCGAGCGCCAGCCTGATCGAGGCCTGGTGGGCGTAGAAGAACCCCGCTCCGACCTGCACGGCGCGCTCGGCCAGGAAGGCGTAGGCGTCCGCGCACCGGCGTCGGGGGAACGTCATCAGCAGCGTCGGCGTCCGGTCCGCGGCATGCGAGTACGTCACGACGGCATCACCGAGCCCGGCGAGCCCAGCCTCGACGGCCCGACGGAGCCGGAGCTCGTGCTCGTCGATCACGTGCCACGCGGCGCCGAGCCGGCCCCGTCGATCGGTGGCGCCGCCCGGTGCCACCGCGGCGAGGAAGTCCACTGCGGCGGTGGCGCCGGCCATGATCTCGTAGGGCAACGTGCCGAACTCGAAGCGCTCGGGCACCTCGTTCGTCGACGGCGCCAGCTTGTCGGGCACGATCGATTCGAGCAGCTCGGGAGCTGCGGCCAGCACCCCGCAGTGGGGGCCGAGGAACTTGTAGGGCGAGCACACGAACAGGTCGGCGCCGAGGGCGGCCACGTCGACCAGCTGATGGGCCGCGTAGTGCACACCGTCGACGTACACCAGCGCACCGACGGCATGGGCCCGTTCCGCGATGCGACGCACCGGCGGCTTGGTCCCGAGCAGGTTCGATGCGCCGGTCACGGCCACGAGGCGCGTGCGCGCCGTGACGGCCGCCTCGATGCTGGCCCCGTCGGCCTCGCCGGTGGCGGGGTCGAAGTCGATCCAACGGATCTCGGCGCCGGCGGCCGCGGCGGCCTGCAGCCACGGGCTCACGTTCGAGTCGTGGTCGAGTCGGGTCACCACCACCTGGTCGCCGGCGACCCACTGCTTGGCCAGGTGCCGGGAGAAGTCGTACGTGAGCTGGGTGGCGCTGCGCCCGAACACGATCCCGCGAGGAGACGCGCCAAGCAGATCGGCGTACGCGGATCGGAACGCGGCCACGGCGTCCTCGGCGTTGCGCTCCGACACCGTGCCGTGGCCCCGGTTCGACAACGGGCCGGTGAGCGTGGCCGCGATGGCCTCGCCCACCTGGCGAGGGGTCTGAGTCCCGCCGGGGCCATCGAAGTGGGCCAGGCCCGAGGCGAGCGAGGGGAAGTGGGAGCGCAGGGCGGCGACGTCGAGCGTCATGGGTCCTCCGGGGGATGACGAGCGGCGCCCAGCCTGGCACGGCGCCGAGCGGACCCAGCGGTTCGGACGGTCCGGATCGGATCTGCAACGATCGGCTCCGTGACGGTCCTGGTGGTGGGCGGCGGCATCGGCGGCCTGACGACGGCGCTGAGCCTCCACCAGGCCGGCATCGACGTCGAGGTGTACGAGTCGGTCCCGTCGATCGAGGCGCTGGGCGTCGGCATCAACCTGCTGCCCCACGCCGTGCGAGAGCTCGACGCACTCGGGCTGCTCGCCGCGCTGGAGGCCGAGGCGGTTGCCCCGACCACGCTCGCCTACTTCACCAAGCGCGGCCAGAAGATCTGGGACGAACCCCGAGGCCGCGCTGCGGGGTACGCCTGGCCGCAGCTGTCGATCCACCGCGGCGTCCTGCAGCGCATCCTGCTCGCCGCCACCCTGGCCCGCCTCGGCCCCGATCGGGTCCACACCGACCATCACCTCATGGGCATCGACGAGGCCGGCGACGGCGTCACCGCCCGGTTCGTGACGCGCCGCGGTGCGGCCGGCGACGCGGTCGTGCGCGGCGACCTGCTGGTGGCGGCCGACGGCATCCACTCGACGGTGCGCCGCCTGCGCTACCCCGGCGAGGGCATGCCGTGCTGGAACGGATCGATCCTGTGGCGCGGGCTCGCCGAGGCGTCGCCCGTGCTCGACGGGCGCACCATGGTGTGGGCGGGCCACCCCGACCAGAAGTTCGTCGGCTACCCCGTGGGTGACCTGCCCGACGGCCGTCAGCGGTTCAACTTCATCGCGGAGCTGCGCACCCAGGGACTCGAGTTGGCCGAGCGCGAGGACTGGAACCGGCCCGGCGCGCTCGCCGACTTCATCGACCGGTTCGAGGGGTGGCGGTTCGACTGGCTCGACGTGCCCGCACTAATCCGGTCGGCGCCCGGCACCTTCCGCTTCCCGATGGTCGACCGCGACCCGGTCGACCGCTGGTCGTTCGGACGGACGACCCTGCTGGGTGACGCCGCCCACCCGATGTACCCCATCGGCTCGAACGGCGCGTCGCAGGCCATCCTCGACGCCCGCGTGCTCACGGCGTGCCTGCGCGATCACGCCCACGAGCCGGTGCGGGCGCTCGAGGTGTACGACGCCGAACGTCGCCCCGCCACGGCGGCGATCGTGCTGGCGAACCGCGGCCTCGGTCCCGAGCTGCCCATGAAGCTCGTCGAGGAGCGCGCCCCCGACGGGTTCCGCGACGTCGCCGACGTGATCTCGGCCGCCGAGATCGCCGAGACCACCGAGGGCTACCGCCGCACGGCCGGGTTCGCGCTCGCCGCGCTGGCCGAGGGCACGTCGCTGGCGGACCGCGCGTACGGATCATCGGCGGGTTCGCAGCCCTGACGCCGCACTGACGGCGATCAGGCCCGCGTGTGCACGTACGGCGCACGACGGCGCCTGCGGGGCACACAGCGACATCTGTTCGGCATTGCCACATCGCCGAGCAACCTGGTAGCAATTCGGCGCGGTCGGTGGTCGCTTGGGGGCGTCACCGCGCGCAGACCACGAGACCAGGGGAGAAAGCCATGCGTAGAGGACTCATCGTCCTCGGTGCGGTGTCGTTGCTCGTCGCATCGTGCGGCGGTAGCGATTCGAACAGCGCCGACGACACGACCTCGGACACCAAGGTGGCCCAGCAGGTGACCACGGCGGCACCGGTCACCACGGCGGCTGCTGCCGCCAGCGCGGCGCCCACCACGGTGGCGGCCGGCCCGGTGATCGACACGAACGGGACCCTGCGGTTCTCGTACCAGGTCGGCCCGACGAGCTGGGATCCGGCGAGGATGTCGTCGAGCTTCGACACGCCGACCGCGTTCTTCGCGTACGACCGCCTCGTGCACCTGACACCGGGCGCCGA
Organism: Actinomycetes bacterium; assembly: GCA_031423915.1. Taxonomy (GTDB): domain Bacteria; phylum Actinomycetota; class Acidimicrobiia; order Acidimicrobiales; family Ilumatobacteraceae; genus JANMAT01. The sequence continues at coordinate 11,280 of JANPGL010000534.1, forward strand.
TCTGAAGCCGGGCCTGGCCGAGAGCTGGGAGTTCGCCGCCGATGGCAGCTCGCTCACGCTCAAGCTGCGCAAGGGCGTGAAGTTCCACGACGGCACCGATTTCGACGCCGCCGCGGTGAAGGCCAACCTGGAGCGCAACAAGGCCGGCGCGTCGAAGGGCGAGCTCGCCCCGGTCTCGACGATCGACGTCGTCGATCCGCTGACGGTGAAGCTAAACCTCGGCTCGCCCGGTGGTTCGATCCCCGGTGTGCTGTCCGACCGGCCCGGCACGATGGCCAGCCCCAAGTCGTTCGCCGACGAGGCGACGACCAAGGCGCTCGACCTGATGCCCGTGGGCGCCGGCATGTACAAGGTGAAGGAGTACGTGAAGGACCAGAAGATCGTGCTCGAGCGGTTCGCCGACTACTGGGACAAGGGTGCGGCGGCCGCGGCCAACGTGACGATCCTGATCCTCACCGACAACAACGCCCGGGCCAACGCGCTGAAGTCGGGTGAGCTGGACATCGCCAACATCGAGGCGAGCCAGATCGACGAGCTCAAGAAGACCTTCACGGTCACCGAGGGCCTGTCGCTGAGCCTCATGCACATGCAGCTGAACCGCTCGAAGCCGTTCCTCGACAAGCTCGAGGTGCGCCAGGCGCTCAACATGCTGGTCGACCGCCCGGCGCTCGTGAAGCTGGCCAACTTCGGCTATGGCGCCCCGACGAACCAGTACTTCCCGAAGGGCTACTGGGGCTACAACCCGGCCATCCCGGCCGACCAGTACCCGTACAACCCGGAGAAGGCCAAGGAGATGCTGAAGGCGGCGGGCGTGCCCGCCGACTGGTCGCTCGACGTGGTCGTGCCGAACCTGACGTACTACCTGACCCTCGCCCAGGCGGTGAAGGACCAGATGGCGGCCGGTGGCGTGAACCTCGTGCTGCGCCCCGTCGATCCGGTGCAGACGGCCCCGATCTTCTATGTGCAGTCGTCGGGTGACGCCCTCATCTCGGTGTTCGGTGGCCGTGCCGACCCGGCCCAGCTGCTGAACTCGCTGTTCACCAGTGGCCCCATCCAGAACCCGGGCAAGCACACCCTGCCCAAGCTGACCGAGCTGATCACCGCGGCCAACGCCCCCGGGGACGCCAAGACCCGAGCTGCCGCCGTGCAGGCCGCGTCCAAGGAAGTCACCGACCAGGCGATGAACGTCGTGTTCCTGCACAGCTCGGCGTCGTTCGCGGCGACCCCCAAGCTGGTCGGGTTCAAGGCGTTCCTGAGCGGCAAGCCCGAGTTCCAGGGCGTGGGCGTCACCAAGTGACGCGCGGCTAGTTCGGCGAGGGGACGGACGTCATGGTCAAGCTCATCGTGCGTCGGCTGCTGCTGACGATCCCGTTGCTGTTCGTGGTCTCCTTGATCGTGTTCGGTCTGGCGAAGCTCGTGCCGGGTGACCCTGCGGTCACCATCGCGGGCGACAGCGCCACGATCGAACGGATCGAGGAGATCCGCGAGAAGCTGGGAGAGAACGACCCGGCCATCGTCCAGTACGGGCACCTGGTCAAAGGCGTCTTCACCGGCGACCTGGGCACGTCGTTGTTCTCGGAGCAGAAGGTGACCAAGTCGCTCACCACGGCGCTGCCCGTGACCCTGTCCCTCGCCGGACTGGCGTTGTTCTTCGTGGTTCTGCTCGGGATCCCGTTCGGCCTCATCGCGGGATCCCGACCAGGGTCGCTCGTCGACCGGGCGTTGACGGTGGTGGCCGCACTCGGCGTGGCCGCCCCCGGCTACTGGATCGGCATCATCCTCATCATCGTGTTCGGCCTGAACCTCAAGTGGTTCCCCACGGGGCTGTACGTCGGCATCACCGACAACCCGTGGCAGTGGTTCATGCACCTGGTGCTACCGGCGTTCGCGCTGTCGCTCGCCGGTGTGGTCGACGTGACCCGCCAGCTGCGCGGCTCCATGCGCGACACCCTGCAGCAGGACTACGTGCGCACCGCCCGGGCCAAGGGCCTCAGCGAGGGCCTCGTGATCATGAAGCATGCGTTCAAGAACGCCGCCATCCCGGTCGTCACCGTGATCGGCCTCCAGGTCAACACGCTCATCGGCGGCGCCATCGCCCTCGAGTTCGTGTTCGGCCTGTCGGGACTGGGCGCACTGGCCGTGCGGGCCGTGCAGAACCGGGACCTGCCCATCATCCAGGGCGTGGTGCTGCTCTCGGTGCTCGTCGTCACCGTGTCGAACCTGCTGGTCGACCTCACGTACGGCTGGCTCAACCCCAAGGTGCGTGCGCAGTGACCGAGCTGTCCGGCGTCGTCGAGACGGGCCCCGAGGTCTGGCGTCGACACGCTGCCGAGCACGTCGTCGAGCAGTCGGTGGACGAGTCGGGTGGCAACGTCTCGGCCCGTCGCCGCTTCCTGCGCCGTTTCCTGGGACAGCGGCTCGCCGTCGCAGCGCTCATCTTCCTGGTGATCGTGATCGTGCTGGCCATCTTCGCCCCGGTGATAGCGCCGTTCAACCCGAACAAGAACAACGTCCGCGAGATCTTCTCCTCGCCGTCGTCGAAGCACTGGCTCGGCACCGACCAGCTCGGCCGCGACACCGTGAGCCGCATGCTGTACGGCGCCCGAGTCTCGTTGCTCGCCGCGTTCGAGGCGGTGGCCATCGCCCTGCTGCTCGGGCTCGTCCCCGGCCTCGTATCGGGCTTCTTCGGTCGCTGGATCGACGTGCTCATCATGCGCATCGCCGAGTCGATCATGACGTTCCCGCCACTGCTGCTGGCCATCGCCATCGTGGCGGTGCGGGGGCCCGGCCTGGGCAACGCCATGGTCGCCGTCGGCGTCGTGTTCGCCCCCCGCTTCGCCCGCCTCGTGCGCGGCCTCGTGCTTGCCGTGCGCGAGGAGACCTACATCGAGGCGTCGAGATCCATCGGCACGTCGACGCCGCGCATCCTGCGCACCCACGTGCTGCCCAACATCCTGTCCCCACTCGTGGTGCAGATCTCGCTGGCGCTCGGCTTCTCGATGCTGGCCGAGGCCGGCCTGTCGTTCCTCGGGCTCGGCGTGCGGCCGCCGCAGGCCTCGTGGGGCTCGCTGCTGCAGGTCGCCTACGCCTCGATCAGCCGTAACACGTTCCAGGCCATCCCGCCGGGCATCGCCATCATGCTGTGCGTGCTGGCGTTCAACCTGCTCGGTGACGGGCTCCGCGACTCGCTGGGCAAGGAGGTGCGCCGTGGCAAGTGAGAAGGCCGACGACCTGCTCGTCGTGAAGGACCTGTCGGTCGAGTTCTTCACCGGCCACGGCTGGGAGCGCGTCGTCGACGACGTGAACTTCACCGTCGGATGGGGCGAGACGCTCGGCCTCGTGGGCGAGTCGGGCTCGGGCAAGAGCGTCACCTGCATGGCGCTCACCGCCCTCATCCCCATGCCACCCGGCCGGGTGGCCAGCGGCTCGGTCGTGCTCGACCGTCGCGAGCTCGTCGGGTTGTCGTCCAAGGCGCTCGAGCGCGTCCGCGGCGACCAGGTGGCCAACATCTTCCAGGAGCCCATGACGTCGCTCAACCCGGCGTTCACGGTGGGCGAGCAGATCGCCGAGATGTTGCGGCGCCACCGCCACCTCGACAAGCGCGCCGCGTGGGACAGGGCGGTCGAGATGCTCGACCGCGTGGGCATCCCCAACGCCCCCCGCCGGGCCAAGGAGTACCCGCACCAGTTCTCGGGTGGCATGCGCCAGCGCGTCATGATCGCCATGGCCGTGTCGTGCGAGCCGAAGCTGCTCATCGCGGACGAACCCACCACCGCGCTCGACGTGACGATCCAGGCCCAGGTCCTCGACCTGCTGAAGGACATGCAGGACGAGTTCGGCATGTCGATCATCTTCATCACCCACGACCTCGGCGTGGTGGCCCAGGTCTGCGACCGCGTGGTGGTCCTCTACGGCGGCCGGGTGATGGAGCAGGCCGGCATCGACGACCTCTACTTCCACCCGGCCCACCCGTACACCGAGGGGCTCCTCACCGCCATGCCACAGATCGGGCCGCGTTCGGGCCGCCTGGCGTCGATCCCCGGCTCCACGCCCGTGCCCTCGGCGCTGCCCGACGGCTGCGCGTTCAGCCCACGCTGCCCGTACGTGGTCGACGCCTGCCGGCGCGGACCCATCCCGCTGGTGGAGCTGCCCGGCGGGCGACTGTCGCGATGCGTGCGGGCCGACGAGCTGACGCTGGTGGGCACACGATGACCGCCGTCGATCTCGACCGGGGCGGCGCCCACGCCGCCCACGACGTCTTGCTGTCTGTGCGCGACCTCCACGTCACGTTCAAGGGCCGAGCGCGCGACCGGCCGGTGCGCGCCGTCAACGGCGTCAGCTTCGAGCTCGCCCGCGGCGAGACCATCGGCGTGGTCGGCGAGTCGGGCTCGGGCAAGTCGACCGTGGGGCGGGCCATCATGCGGCTCATCCCGGCCGAGTCGGGCCAGGTGCTGCTCGACGGGCGCGACCTGCTGACGCTCTCGCGCGACGAGCTGCGCTCGGCCCGCAAGGACGTGCAGATGGTCTTCCAGGACCCCTACTCGTCGATGAACCCGGCGATGGTCGTGGCCGACATCATCGGCGAGCCACTCGAGGTGCAGGCCGGCATCAAGGGCGCCGAACGCAACCGCCGCGTCGCCGCCCTGCTCGACGCCGTGGGACTGTCGTCCCGGCACCAGATGCGCTACCCCTACGAGTTCTCCGGCGGCCAGCGCCAGCGCATCGCGATCGCCCGCGCCCTGGCCAACCGGCCCAAGCTCGTCATCCTCGACGAGGCGGTGTCGGCCCTCGACGTGTCGACGCAGAACCAGATCATCAACCTGCTCGAGGACCTGCAGCACGAGATGGGCGTCTCGTTCCTGTTCATCGCCCACGACCTGGCCGTGGTGCGCCACATCGCCCGCCGCACCGTGGTCATGTACCTCGGCAAGGTGATGGAGGAGGGCCCGTCGGAGCGCATCTTCGAACGGCCCGCCCACCCCTACGCCGAGGCGCTGCTGTCGGCCGTGCCCATCCCGAACCCGGTCACGCAACGCCAACGCAAGCGCGTGGTCCTGACCGGCGAGCCGCCGGACCCGAGCAACCCGCCCGCCGGCTGCCCGTTCGTCACCCGCTGCACCTACGTCATGGACGTGTGCCGCACCACGATGCCCGAGCCCACCCCGGTGACCGGAGGCGGCATCGTGGCCTGCCACCTGCAGACCTCGGGCCCGGCGCTGGCCGGCGGCTCGCTCGTCGACCTCGCCCGCTGAGCCGAGCGACGCTCAGCCCCGCTGCAGCCCGCCGAACGCGACGTCGACAGGCGCGCCCGGCGCGCCGTGACCGCTGGGCGCGCCGTCGAGCAGGCGGGACATCGCCGCGGCCATCTTGGCGGCGCGACCCTTGGCCAGTTCGGCCACCGGGCCGGCGAACGAGCCGTCGACCGCGTCGATGAACAACGACAGCCAGCGCTCGTAGTGGCTCGGCCCAAAGGGGGTCCGGGCGTGCACCGGCCCGTGTGCCCGAAGGGGGTTGCCTTCGTAACCGCGCTCGCCGAACAGCTGCCACGACCAGAACGCGGTCAGCGTGACGATGTGTTCCGTCCAGTCGACGTGCGCGGCCTCGAACACGGGGCCGAGCACGTCGTCCATGGCGGCCTGCCGGTAGAAGTCACGCACGAGGCGCTCCACGTCGTACCGGTCGCGCAGGTCGTGCTCCGGGTCGGTGAACAGGTGGGCCCAACAGGCCGGCTCGCCACCCTCGTCGGGCGGGGAGTTCACGGAGTCGCCGGCAGGGATCGCTCGAGCTGCTCCACGAGCGGGAACAACACGTTGTTCTCCTTGTGCACATGGAGGTGGGTGTCGGCCTCCAGACGTTCGAGCGCGGCGTAGCACGCCAGGTACGAGGCGCAGCCGTCGGCCGGGGGCCGGTAGCCGTCGGTCCACAGCCGCAGACGGGCCAGCAGCGCGCCGACTTGGTCGTGCTCGCGCAGCATGACGCCGATCGGGTTGCGCAACGTGCCGCAGGGGAAGGACGGAACGCTGGTGGCCGCCCCCAGCTCACGGATCATGGGGAACAGGATCCGCTCCTCCTTCAGCAGGTGCGGCTCCATGTCGGCGCGCAGCTCCTCGTACACGGCGGCCACGTCGGCCAGCTCGGGGTGCCGCTCGCCGTGGACGCCCACGATCTTGGCCACGAGCGCCGACAGGCGCGGCATCTCGTCCCACAGGTAGCGGTGGTGGGTGTCGACGAGGTGGTCCACGAGCGCGGCGGCGTCCATCGACGCCCAGTCAGGCGCCTCGGCGTCGGCCTCGACGACGGCGGCCAGCGCCCGCGCCACCGCAGGGGCGTCGAGGCCGAGCCCGATGCAGGCATCGGCCAGCGACCGGCCGCCGCCACAGCAGTAGTCGAGCCCGTACCGCTCGAGCTCGTGGGCCAACTCGGGGTGGGCGCTCACCAGCGCCCCCAAGGTGGTCGTCGTGTCGATGGTCGTCATCGCCGCGTCGTTCACGGCGTCAGCCCCGCGGCCACCTCGGCGAGCGACGTGCGGCCCAGCACGCCGGTCAGCTCGTAGCGGGCCTTGGCCCATGCCACGTGCAACGCGCACGGGGCGTCGCCGTCGCAGGCCCGGTCGGCCACTACGCAGCGACCGTGGGCGGTGGCACCCTCGATGGCCTCGACCACCTGGAGCACGCTGACCTCGTCGAGCGTCACGGCGACCGTGTACCCGCCCGTGGGCCCCGGGTCCGAGCGGACCCACCCGGCCCGCACGAGCGGGCCGACGACCTGGGGCACGAAGCCGGCCGTGGTGCCGAGCTCCTCGGCCAGGGCGGGCGCTTTCATGCGCTGGTCGGTGGCCCCGAGCGCCACGAGGGCGCGCACGGCGAGGTCGGCCTTGCGGGTGATCTCAAGTCTCACAGTTCCAGACTCATCGATTCCGGCGGCCGACGCCAGGGACCATTGGCCCGCATGCCCGGCGTCGGCACCGTCGCGCTCGCGCAGGAGGTCGTACACCGAGCGCCCCCGGCACGACCGTGGCATGTCGAGCGGCCATGATCGTGGGATGGCACCCGACCTGCCCCTGCTCACCACCGACCAGATGGCGTGCTTCGTCGCCCGCGGGTTCCTGGCCCTCGAGGCCGTCGTCCCGCCCGAGGTCAACGAGCAGGCCATGGAGGAGCTGCCCGGGTTGTTCCGCGGGTGGCTCCACGAGTTCGGCGCTCTCAACGCCGGCCAGGTCGCCGACGACGACGGTGCCCCGCTCCCCCGGTCGGGCACGCCGCTCGGTGACGCCTACGACCCGACCAGCGCGTTCGGCCGGCTCGTGCGCGTGCCCGCCGTGGCCGGCGCCATCGCCTCGCTCGTCGGCGGGGCGCCGGTCGTCGACCACCACTTCGTCCACCTCAAGGGGGCCGGCGATCTCACCGCGCAGGGCCTCCACGCCGACGCCATCATCGACGAGGGCACCGCGTTCGACATCCAGCTCTTCTGGTTCCCGCACGAGGTCGGTCCCGGCGCGGGCGGCACCCGCTACGTGCCCGGCAGCCACCTGCGTCGCGTCAACACCGACGACGTGTCCCGCTACCAGCACCTCGCCGGCGACGAGCACGTCGTGTGCCCGGCGGGCACGGTGATGATCTTCCACCACGGCCTGTGGCACGCCGGCGCGCCGAACCGCAGCGACACGCTTCGCGTCATGGGCAAGCTGCGGCTGAACCCGTCCGAGCCGCAGGTGCGGTTGTGGGACACGAGCGACCTCGAGGCGCGCAACCGCGCCGACGACCACATGTTCGCCCGGTTCGAACCGGGCACCGTGGCGGCGCTGCTGCGGCGCAGCGAACGCTGGTACGAGCCCTCGGTTCACCGTCTCGAGACCGTCCAGCGGGCCAAGCTGTGGCGCCACCTGACCGGCGATGTCGGCTTCGACGTCGACTGGTACCTCACCCGCACCGAGCGCCGGCTGGCGCTGGCTCCGAGCGACACCTGATGGCGACCCGGCAGCAGGTCCTGTTCCTGTGGTTGGCCGGCCCGGCGCTCGACGCCGCCGTGCTCGGGTGGGCTTTCCACGACGGCTCCGCCGGCGCGGGGCCGCAGGTCGACGGCGACCCGCCGTACGCCACCGGTGTAGCCGCGCTCGTCGACGGGTGGCGTCTGTTCCAGGTGTCGCCGCTCGTGCCGCCCACGCCAGGTCACGAGCGCGAGACGTCGTTCCTCAAGCACGAGTTCGTGTTCGAGCGGCTCGTCGAGGTGCCCGGCGCCTGAGCAGCAGCGACGCAGCGCCCGACCCCGACCGCTCAGTCGGGGTACCGCCCGACTCGGAGATCGTCGAGCAGGCTCGGGCCGATCGGGGCCCACCCGAAGCGTCGGCGGGTCCAGGCGCTCGAGGCGGGTTGGTCCAGGCCGAAGATGGTGCCGAGGAACCCGAAGGCTTCGGCGGGCACCGCGGCCGACGCGATGCCGAGGCGATCGCCGATGGCCTCCGCGATCGCCAGCATCGGATCGCCCTCGTCGGCCACGGCGTGCACCACGGTGCCGGGGGCGGCCTCCTCGAGGACGATCCGGAACAGGCGGGCCGCGTCGGTGACGTGCACCGCCGGCCAACGCTGGGAGCCGTCGCCGACGTACCCGGAGATCCCGGTTCGGCGGGCCGCGTCGATGAGCATGCCGGCGAATCCGTAGCGCCCACCACTCGAGTGGACGGATCGCGGCAGGCGCACGACCGCCGAACGGACACCCTTGTCGGCCAGGCCGACGGCGGCGCAAGCGTTGCGGGCACGCCCACCAGCGAGCCCCTCGACGAGACCGGGGTCCTCCTCCGTCGCGGTTCGCCCGGGCACGAACGGGGTGCCCGAGGCGACGACCAGCGGCTTGCCGGTTCCCTCCAGCGCTGCGCCGAACACCTCGACGACGGCGCCTTCCTGGGCGATCGAGGACGCGAACGCCGTGAAGTCGTGACCGAACGCGAGATGGATCACGCCATCGGCCGCCGCCGCACCGGCACGCAGGCCGTCGTGATCGTCGAGGTCCCCGCGCCACACCGTGGCGCCGGCGTCGGCGACGGCCGCCGCCGATGCGTCGGAGCGGGCGAGACCGACCACGTCGTGCCCCACCCGGACGAGTTCGGCGACGACGGCCGAACCGATGCCGCCGCCGGCGCCGGTGACGAAGACACGCATGGGAAGCTCCTGCTCGTGACGGGACTTGGGTCCCGTCACCATAGCTGCCCATGGGACAAAGGTCGCATCGCTAGGATGCGCCCATGCCGCGCTGGGAGCCCGACGCCCGCGAGCGTCTCGTCGCCGCCGCCCTCGAGCTGTTCACCGAGCAGGGATACGACGCCACCACGGTCGCCGAGATCGCCGATCGGGCCGGGCTGACGAAGAGCACGTTCTTCCGGCACTTTCCCGACAAGCGGGAGATCCTCGCCGCCGGCCAGGACGCCCTCTCCCGGCTCTTCGTCGCCGGGATCGCGGCGGCCCCCGCCGACGCCACGCCGCTCGAGGCAGTGGGTATCGGGCTCGAACAGGCCGCCGGCGCCATGACCTCGTTCAACCGCGAGCTCGGGCCGAGGTTGCACGAGGTCATCGCCGCGAGCGCCGAGCTGCAGGAGCGAGCCATGCTCAAGCACGTCGGCATGGCGTCGGCCATGGCAGGGGCGCTGCGAGATCGGGGCGTGCCGTCGATGGTCGCCACCCTGGCCGCCGAGATCGGCCTGCTGGCATTCAAAGAGGCCTACGCCACGTGGGTCGCCACCGACGACGAGCAGGGCCTTACCGACCTGGCACGCACCGCACTCAGTGAGCTGCGCGGGTCGCTCCCCGAGCTTGGCTGAACGGTCGGCGCGGCACGACGGCACCCACGGCGCGAGCATGGCAACCATGGCCACCGTCCAGTTCCTCGGCACCGCCTCCATCCGCCTCCACCCCGACGACGACGTGGTCGTGGCGGTGCGCGAGCTACCCGCCGGCACCCGCCTGCCCGCGGAGGGCATCACCACCGCGGTCGCGGTGCCTGCCGGGCACAAGGTGGCCACGCGGGCCGTGGCCGTGGGTGAGCCGGTGCGCCGGTACGCCCAGATCATCGGCTTCGCCTCCGCCCCCATCGAGCCGGGCGACCACGTCCACGTCCACAACCTGGCCATGGGCACCTTCGAGCGCGACCACGCCCACGGCACCGCCTACGTGCCCACCGCGTTCGCGTCCGAACCCGCCACCTTCCTCGGCATCCGTCGGGCCGACGGTCGCATCGCCACACGCAACTACCTGGCCGTGATCGCCACGGTGAACTGTTCGGCCACCGTGGCCAAAGCCATCGCCGACCAGGTCCGCCGCACCGGTGCGCTCGACGCCTACCCGAACATCGAGGGCGTCGTGGCGCTCACCCACGGCTCCGGCTGCGGCATGGACTCGGGTGGCATCGGCATGGACGTGTTGCGTCGCACGATCGCCGGGTACGCCACCCACGCCAACGTCGGCGGCGTGCTCCTCGTCGGCCTGGGCTGCGAGGCCAACGGGCTCGGCGCGCTCATCACCGCACGGCGGCTGCAGGAGGGTGACCGCCTGGCTGCGCTCAACATCCAGGACATCGGCGGCACCCGTCAGTGCATCGACGAGGGCGTGGCCCGTCTGCTGGCCATGGCCCCGGCGGCGAACGACGTGCACCGCGAGCCGGTGCCGGCCTCACACCTCGTGATCGGCCTGCAGTGCGGCGGATCCGACGGCTACAGCGGCATCACCGCCAACCCCGCCCTCGGCGCCGCCGTCGACCTGCTCGTGCAGCACGGTGGCACCGCCATCCTGTCGGAGACCCCCGAGATCTACGGCGCAGAGCACCTGCTGACGCGACGCGCCGTTTCCCGCGCCGTCGGCGAGAAGATCGTGCGACGGATCGAGTGGTGGGAGGACTACACGGCCCGCAACCTCGGGGAGATGAACAACAACCCGACGCCCGGCAACAAGGCCGGCGGGCTCACCACCATCCTCGAGAAGTCGCTCGGCGCCGTGGCCAAAGGCGGCACCACGGGTCTGATGGAGGTGTACGAGTACGGGGAGGCGGTCACGACGCCCGGCTTCGTCTACATGGACACGCCGGGCTACGACCCGGTGTCGGTGACCGGGCAGGTGGCCGGCGGCGCCAACCTGGTGGTGTTCACCACCGGGCGCGGTTCGGCCTACGGGTGCATCCCGTCGCCGTCGATCAAGCTGTCGACGAACAGCGCACTGTACGAACGTCAGCGCGACGACATCGATCTCGACTGCGGTCGCGTGCTCGACGGCGCCGTGTCGGTGGCCGACATGGGCCGCGCCATCTTCGACGAGATGCTGCGCGTCGCCTCGGGCGAGGCGACCAAGAGCGAGCTGCTCGGCTACGGCCACAACGAGTTCGCCCCGTGGATCATCGGGGCCACGATGTGACGAATCGGGATGTGAGGGACCGGTCCGGAAGGAACTGGGCCGGGAACATCACCTACGGCGCCGCCGCGTTCCACGAGCCGACGACCGTCGCCCAGGTCCAGGCCATCGTGTCCTCGGCCCGCCGCGTGCGTGCCCTCGGCTCTCGCCACAGCTTCAACGCGGTGGCCGACACCGAGGGCGACCACGTCTCGTTGGCCGCGCTCGAGCGCGTCGTCGACATCGACGTGGCCGCCCGCACGGTCACGGTCGACGGCGGCATCCGCTACGGCGAACTGGCCGAGCGGCTCCACGCGGCCGGGTGGGCGCTGGCCAACCTGGCGTCGCTGCCCCACATCACGGTGGCCGGCGCCTGCGCCACCGGCACGCACGGGTCGGGCGTCGGCAACGGCGGCCTGGCCACGGCGCTGCGCGGCCTCCAGCTCGTCACGGCCACGGGCGACCTGGTCGACGTCACGCCGGGCGTCGACCCCGACGCGTTCGCGGCCATGGCCGTCGGGCTCGGTGCGTTCGGGATCGTCACGCGTTGCACGCTCGCCATCGAGCCGACGTACGACGTGCGCCAGCGCATCTTCGAGGGTCTGCCGTTCGCCACCGCGATCGAGCGCTTCGACGAGGTCATGGCCGCCGGCTACAGCGTGAGCCTGTTCACGACCTGGGGCGGGGACGACATCGAGCAGGTGTGGCGCAAAGAGCGCACGGACCGACCCGCCGGCGCCGAGACGTTCGGCGCGACCCCGGCCACCCGACCCCTCCACCCGATCGGCGCGCTCGACGCCACCCCCTGCACCACCCAGCTCGGCGTGCCCGGACCATGGCACGAACGGCTCCCCCACTTCCGGCTCGACCACACGCCGTCGAGCGGCGACGAGCTCCAGTCGGAGCTGTTCGTCGACCGGGCCGACGCGCCGGAGGCGATGTGTGCGATGCGGGCGCTGGGCCCCGCCCTGGCCCCGGTCGTCCAGATCTCGGAGGTGCGCACGATCGCCGCCGATGACCTGTGGCTCAGCCCGGCCCACGGGCGCGACAGCGTGGCCTTCCACGTCACCTGGGTCCCGTCGTGGGAGGCGGTGCGCCCCGTGCTGGCCCTCGTCGAGGACGCACTGGCACCCTTCGGCCCGAGGCCACACCCCGGCAAGCTCACGACGATGACGCCGGCCGCCGTGCGCGCCGGCATCGACCGGCTGGCCGACGTCGAACGCCAGCTGGCGCGATGGGATCCCGACGGGCGCTTCCGCAACGACCACCTGTCACGGCTCTTCGGCTGACCCGGCCGTTCGGCTCGGCGCGCCGCTACCGTGCGCAGCGTGCCGTCCGACGGAGCGCTGCCCACCTACCCACCGGTGCCGCCCATCCCCGAACTGCTGGCCATCGACCCGATCGGCACCGAGCGGTACCGCGGCGTCAGCCCAGCCGGATGGCCCGGTGGCCGCGTGTTCGGTGGCCTCGTGGCCGGGCAGGCGTTGCGGGCGGCCTGCGCCACGGTCGGCGACGGCGCGCGGCCCCACTCGCTGCACGCCTACTTCCTGCGGCTCGGGCGTCCCGATCTGCCGCTCGACCACACCGTGACCTGCGTGCGCGACGGGCGCAGCTTCGCCACCCGCGCCGTCGAGGTGGCCCAGGCCGGCGAGGTGATCTTCACGATGCTCGCGTCGTTCCAGCGCGCCGAGGGGGGCGAGGAGTACCAGGTGGCGCGCGCCGCCGACGCTGCGCTGCCGACCGACGACCACGGCGACGTGCTGCCCCACCTGGCGGCACTGTCCGATCTCGAGGTGCGCGACCTCGGCCCGACGGCGCCCGAACCCGACGGCACGTTCCGCTCGACGCGGCGCATGTGGCTGCGAGTGCGCGGCCCACTGCCCGACGACCCGGCGCTGCACGCCTGCATCGTGGTGTTCCTGTCGGACATGGGCATCGTGACCGCGGCCCGACCGCCCCGCACGCCGCTGGCGTGGGACACGGTGATGGCAGCCAGCCTCGACCACAACGTCTGGTTCCATCGGACCGCCCGCGCCGACGAGTGGCTCCTGTCGGACCTCCATTCGCTGTCGGTGTCGGGCGCCCGCGGTCTGGCCCGCGGCGTGATGCACGACGCCCAGGGGCGATTGGTCGCCTCGCTGACGCAGGAAGCGCTCGTGCGCCCCACCGACGGGCCCGCCCGGCACGTGTGGGGCAGCCGGCCGGAGGTGTAGGCGAGGGAGGTGTAAGCGAGGGAGGTGCAGACGACGCCGATCTTCGGGATCGTTGCTCTCGACAAGTAGGGTCGGCGAGATGGCCCTGGGGACCGCCGTCGACGGAGCTGCGGCCCAGCCGCGCTCGGCCCGGTTGCTCCTCGTGGTGGCCCTGTTCGGCCTGTTCACGACAAACTTCAACGTCAGCATCCTGGCCATCGTCGTGCCCCGCCTCGTGAAGGACTTCGACGCCCCGCCGTCGACCGTGTCATGGCTCGTGGTCGGCCCGACGCTCGCCTTCGCCGTGCTCGGCCCCACCGCGGGCAAGCTCGGCGACCTCTACGGACGCCGCCGCGTCTACCTGATCGGGCTCGCCGGCTGCTGCGTGTTCGCCGGCTGCACCGCGGCGGCACCCACCGCGATCACCGCCATCGCGTTCCGAACGGCCAGCGCCGTGTTCGGCCAGTCGACGGCGCCCACCGGCATGGCCATCATCAGCGAGGTCTTCCCACGCGACCAGCGCGTGAAGGCGCTCGGCTACTGGGGCCTCGTGATGGCCGGCGGACCCGTGCTCGGCATGGTGGCCGGCGGGCCGGTCATCGACCACCTCGGTTGGCGATGGATCTTCATCGCGCAGGTGCCCCTCACCATTGCGGCGTTCGTGCTGGCGGGCCGGGTGCTGCCCCAGACGGCACGCCTGCGCGAGGTGCGCTTCGACGTGCCCGGCACCGGGCTGCTGGCCACCGCGGCGTTCTCGCTGATGTTCGCCGTGAACCGCGGGCCGCTGTGGGGTTGGACGCACGTCGTCGTGCTGTCGCTGCTGCTGATCGCCCCGGTGGCTGTCGCCGGATTCGTGGTCGTGGAGCGGCGTGCGACCCACCCGTTGCTGCCGCTGCACTACTTCCGCATGCGCGAGTTCACGATCCCCATGGTGACCCAGGCCTTCTGCCAGATCGCCTACCAGGGCGGCTTCGTACTCATCCCGCTGATGCTGTCGCAGCTCTACGGCTACACCGCCACGCACATCAGCCTGCTCACCATCGGCCGCCCGCTGATGTGGGGGCTGGCCGGCCCGGTATCGGCGTGGCTCGTGATCCGTGCGGGGTCGCGCCGCGTCGTCGTCGGCGGCGTCGTGATCAACGTCGTGGCCTGCCTGGCGCTCACGCGCATCGGCCTCGGGACGTCGCAGGCCGAGATCGTGCTGCTGCTCGGGTTCGCCGGCGTAGGCGTCGGGGTGATCGTGGCACCCCTCATGGCCATGCTCACCACGTCGGTGGGCACACAGGACCTGGGCGTCGCCGCTGCCACTAGCCAGATGATGGTGCAGATCGGTTCGGCCGGCGGCGTGCAGCTCATGCAGACGATCCAGGTGTCGCGCCTCGCCCACGACGGCATCGCCGGGTCGTACCACGCCGCGTTCGCCGCAGCCGCCGCCGTGTCGTCGTTGGCGTTGGTCGCCGCCGTGCGGATCCGCGCCCACCAGCCCGAGCTGGTGCCGGTGGGCGCGTCCACCTGAGCCAGCTACGGTCGGACCCATGAAGTTCGGTCTCTGGTACGACTTCCGCAACCCCGTCGGCTCGGGTCGGTCGACGCCCGACCTCTACCGCGCCACGCTCGACCAGATCGTGCGGGCCGAGGAGCTCGGCTACGACGACATCTGGTTGTCGGAGCACCACTTCGTGGCCGACGGCTACCTGCCGTCGTGCCTGCCCATGGCCGCGGCGGTGGCGGCGCGCACCAGCCGCGTCACCATCGGCACGAACATCCTGCTGCTCCCGTTCCACGACCCGATCCGGCTGGCGGAGGACTGCGCCGTCGTCGACAACCTGTCGAACGGCCGGTTCGTGTTCGGGCCCGCCGTCGGTTACCGGCGCGAGGAGTTCGCCACGTTCAACGTCGACCGGCGCCACCGCGGCTCGATCACCGAGGAGGCGATCGAGATCATGCGGTCGTGCTGGACCGAGGAGGTGTTCTCGTTCCATGGTCGCCACTTCCACTACGACGACGTGCGCTGCACGCCCAAGCCGGTGCAACGCCCCATTCCCGTGTGGGTCGGCGCCACCGGGGGCGAGGCGCTGCGACGGGCGGCCCGCATCGGCGACGGCCTGCTCGGCGGCGGCCCGGCCCGAACCGAGTTCGTCGAGCACCTGCGCGAGCACGGCCGGACGGACACGCCGCCCATCGCCTCGACCGGGCCGTGGCTGTTCTGCTCCGATGACCCCGAGCGGGATTGGGACGTGTTGAAGCCGCACGCGCTGTACCAACTGCAGCACTACGCCCGTTGGTTCTCCGACGCCGGTCAACCCGCGTTCGGCGACCCGCCCGTCGACGTGGCCGACCTGGAGTCGCGCGGCCTCTACCTGTGCGGCACCCCCGACCAGATCGTGGCGTCGATCCGGGCCAACCACGCCGCCGCGCCGTTCGATCACCACTTCTTCTGGGCCATCTGGCCGGGCGTCGACCCGGCGATGGCCACGCGGTCGATCGAGCTGTTCGCGCGCGAGGTCATCCCGCAGTTGCGGGATCTCTGACCGCTCGTCGCCGCTTGGCCCGCTGCGGCGAGCCGCGCCTACGGTGCGGTCGGTCGGTGGCGCCACGGGGAGCGCCGCTGCGGAGAGGAAGCCATGGCCGCCAAGAAGGTGCTCGTCGCGGGCGCATCCGGCGTCGTGGGGCTCGCCGCGCTGCGCCACTTCGCCGCGCAGCCCGACGTCGAGGTGATCGGCCTCGCCCGCCGCCCGCGCCAGGTGCCGGGCGCCGAGGTGCTGGCGCTCGACCTCGACGACCGCGCCGCCTGCGCAGCCCTGGTGGCGGACCGGTTGAGCGACGTCACCCACCTGGTCTACGCCGCCCTGTTCGAGAAGCCCGGGCTCGTGCCCGGCTGGTTCGAGCACGACCAGATGCAGCGCAACCTCGACATGTTCGCCAACCTGCTCGACCCGCTCGTGGCCGGGGCCCGGCTCGAGCACGTCACCTTGCTGCAGGGGACCAAGGCCTACGGCGCCCACGTCGGCGCCATGACGCTCCCGGGCGTCGAGCGGGCGCCTCGTCACCCGCACGAGAACTTCTACTGGCTGCAGGAGGACCACCTGCGCGCCGCCCAGGCCGGTGCCTCGTTCGCCCACACGATCCTGCGGCCCCAGATCATCTTCGGCGAGGCGTTCGGCAGCAACATGAACGCCATCCCCGCGCTCGGCGTGTACGCCGCGGTGCTGCGCCACGATGGCCGCCCCCTCGACTTCCCGGGCCAGGCGTCGTTCGTGACCGAGGCCGTCGACGCCGACCTGCTGGCCCGCGCCATCGGCTGGGCCGGCTCGGCCGACACGGCCCGCAACGAGACGTTCAACGTCACGAACGGCGACGTGTTCGTGATCGAGAACCTGTGGCCGGCCATCGCCGACGCCTTCGGCATGGAGCCCGGCGAGAAGCGGCCCACGGCGCTGTCGACCGAGATGCCGGCGCGGCAGGGAACGTGGAGCGAGCTCGTCGCACGGTTCGGGTTGCAGTCACCCGACGACCTCGAGCGGTTCGTCGGCCAGTCGTTCATCTACGCCGACCTCATCACGGGCTTCGGGCGCGACGAGAAGCCGTTGCCCACGTTGCTGAGCACCATCAAGATCCGCCAGGCCGGGTTCGCCGACTGCGTCGACACCGAGCAGATGTTCCGGCGTCTCATCGCCTCGCTCCAGGACCAGCGCTTCCTGCCACCGCGCGTCTGGTAGCTAGCCCAGCTCGTCGTCGACCGCGTCGAAGGCGTCGCTCAACCAGTCGCAGGGGTCGCGCTGCAGGACCGTGCCGGTCACGTACGCACCCGACGACGGGTCGTGGAAGCACCGCACGCCCCAGGCGCCGGCGTGGCCCACCACGGTTCGCCGGCCGGCCCGCCAGCGCAGCAGACCCAGCCCCACGCCGTCGAACGGCTCGGTCAGTCCCGCGGGCGTGACGAAGTGCGCCATCGATGCCGTGGTGGCCCGTTCGTGATGCAGGTCACCGGCCAGCAACGCCCGCAGGAAGCGACAGAGGTCGGCGATCGTCGACACCTGGCCACCACCGCCCCAGTCGAACGACACGTCGGCGCCGAGGCTGAGCAGGGGCAGGCCCTCGTGCCAGATGTCGGCTTCGTGCCGGCGGGCGTCGGGCGTCGGGTCGTCAGCGTACGCAAGGTACGTGTCGGCGAGGCCGAGCGGCCCGACGATGGCGTCGCGCTGGAGGTCGTGGTAGCGACGGCCGGTGACCGCCTCGGTGAGCACGCCGAGCAGCACGTACGCGGTGTCGCTGTAGTGGAACCGCTCGCCCGGCGCGCCGACCGGCACCGACGCCGTGCCGGTGGCCAGGAACCGGTCGAGCATGCCGGCCTCGGGATCCCCCGGTCGGGTGCCGTCCCACGGCACCCAACGATGGAAGCAGGCCCCGTCGCCTCCGCCCGGGTCGCCGGCCGCCAGATGTTCGAGCGACCGCACGTACGACGCCTGCACCGAGTCGGGCGCGGCACCACGGTGGTCGGCGGCGGTCCCGCTGGCGTCGTCACCCTGCATGTCCTTCAGCCCGCTCGTGTGGGTGAGCAGCTGACGCAGCGTGATCGCCGGCCCGACGGGGTGGATGCCGCGAACGAGGTCGGCCGGGGCCGCGGCGATGGCGCCGAGCGGCGTGTCGATGCCGCCCGGGCCGAAGCGGCCCTCCTCGGCCGCCCGGAGCACGAGCGTGGCCGTGAACATCTTGCCGACCGACGCCGCGTGCCACCGGTGGCCCACGGTCATCGCCTCGCCGGTGTCGGCGCGGGCGATGCCGGCAGCGGCCGCGTGCGCGAAGCCGGCCTCCGGCACCTCCACCCGCAGTGCGGCCCCCCGCGGGCCGGTCGGCCCGCCGGGCAACGAGCCCACCAGAGCATCGAGACGGTCCTGGAGCGTGCGCGCCGACATGCGGCCGCACGCTACCGACGCGGCATCGACTCAGGCCACGGCGCTCGTGTGGCTGGGGCTGGTGGCCAGCAGCACCGTGGCCCCGATCGACAGCGCGATGCCGAGCAGGCCCGTCCACAGCTCGCCGGGGCGGAGCCGGTCGCCGAACAGGACGAACCCGGCGGCCGCCGCCACCAGGATCTCCGACGACCACAGCGCCGCCGTCACGGGGCCGATACGGCCGTCTTCCAACGAGCGAGCGTGCACGACGAGACCGGCGGCGACGTAGCCGACCACGGCCCACGCGGTGGGTTGCACGAGCATGCCCCCGGGGTGTGGCGTGAACTCGAGCGTCCGTGCCGAAGCGGCGCCGAGGCTGAACAGCAGACCGGCCACCGCGGCGCGGGCCACCGGTCCCGAACGGCGGACGACGACCACGCCGAGGAACGCCGCGAAGGGCACGACGACGGTGAGGATCGTCTCCGTCGTGACCGGCGCATCCCGATCGTGTACCGGGCCGGCGGCCAGACCCACGAGCACGAGCCCGACGAGGCCGAGGCCGATGGCCATGCCGTCGCGCCCTCGCAGGGGCGAACGCAGGAAACCCCACGCCAGCAGGGCGGTGACGGCCACGCTTCCGGCCAGCGCCGTCTGAACGGCGAACTGGGGAAGGTGGTGGATGGCGTACATCGTCATCGCCCAGGCCACCAGGTCACAGGCCAAGCCGGCCAGGTAGGGACCCTGGCCGACGATGGTGGCCAGACCCCTCACACCCGGCTCGCCGGTGCTGCGCCGCGCACCCGCACCCTGCAGCACGGCCCCCACCCCGTAGAGCACGGAAGCGAGGACGCAGGCGACCACCGGGCTGCTCATCCCCGTCCTATCGGCCGCCTCGGATGGCACCTTGAGCCTGGGGACACCGAGCAGACGGACCGCTGAGCGGTCCGGACCTTCGGCTCTGTCCCGGACCCCTGTGGCGGACGGACGATGACCGCGAGCCACCACCACCACCTTCGGCCCCAGACAACGAAAGGATCCACGATGAGCGTGCAACGCGACGTGATCGATCTGCTCACCACGGACCACCAGACCATCGGCGAGCTCGCCCGCCAGCTCGAGGACAGCGAGCAGCCGGCCGACGTGCGCGACCTCTACATGCAGCTGGTCGAGGACCTGGCGGCCCACGAGACGGCCGAGCAGCTGGTCGTGTTCCCGGCCCTGCGAGCCGCGCTCCCCGACGCGGAGACCGAGGCGCACGCTCGCATGGGCGAGCACGAGGAGATCAACGACCTGCTCGCCGAGATGCAGACCCTGTCACCGGCGGGCCTGGCGTTCCGCAAGCGGGCCAGCGCGCTGCTGCTCGACCTCCAGCACCACTTCGAGAACGAGGAGGAGTCGCTGTTCCCGCGGCTGCGCGCCGCGCTCCCCCCCGACCGCCTGGTGGCCCTGGCCTCGGCCGCGATGGTCGCCAAGGCGAACGCCCCTGCGTTCCCGCCGGCCAGCGCCATCCACTGAACGGGTCGACCGAGATACGCTCGGTTCATGGCGAACGGGCGGTGGCACGGCGGACGCGGTGCGACCGTCTGGGTGATGCTGGGCTTGGCCCTGACGGCGTGTTCGAGTTCGAAGGCGGCTGAGCCGACGGCGTCACCGACGACCGGGCCCGGCCCGACCGCCACGACGGGACGGTCGACGTCCGACGGCCCGGTGGTGGCGACGACCGGCGGTACGGCGGCAGCTGGCGGGGACGGCGCCACGGTGCCCGTCGGGGGGACCCTGCCGAGCGACGACGAGTGCGCCCAGCGTGTCGTCCGCGCGCCCGAGGTGCGCCGCGGCAACACCCCGTACAACCAGCGCGCCGGCACGCAGAAGTCGATCCCCGAGCCGTACCTGGAACGCGTCACCGGCGCGTTCACCGGCACGACCGACGAGATCCTCCAGTGGGGTGCGTGCAAGTGGGGCATCGACCCCGACATCGCCCGCGCCCAGGCGGCCAAGGAGTCGTTCTGGAAGATGGATGCCGCCGGTGACTTCGCCAGCGACGCCGCCGTCTGCCCTCCCGGCCACGCCATCGGAGCCGACGGCAAGCCGGGGCAGTGCCCGGAGAGCATCGGTATCCTGCAGGTCCGGTACCAGTATCACGGACCGCCCGCGAAACGGCCGACGTGGCCGGAGGCGGCCGATTCCACCGCCTACAACGTCGACTACACCTACGCGATCTGGCGGAGCTGCTTCGAGGGCGATCTCACCTGGCTCAACACGACCGACCGGGGCGCCGAGTACGCGGCCGGCGACGCGTGGGGGTGCGTCGGCGTCTGGTTCGCAGGCCGTTGGCGGACACCGCCGGCCGAGGAGTACATCGCCGCCGTGCGCGCCAACCGCGACGACCGCATCTGGGAGACGAAGTCCTTCGAGAGCGCCGGCTGAACCATCGGAACGAGCGCCGGGGTCGCAGCGGTACAGTCGGCCCGCATGGGGGACGTCAACCGTCAGATCGTGCTCACCCGCCTGCCCGAGGACCGGCTGACCGCCGACCTCTTCGACCTGCGGGAGGCCCCCGTGCCGACGCCTGGCGATGGCGAGGTGCTGTGCCGCACCAAGCTGCTGTCCATCGACGCCGCCAACCGGGCGTGGATGCAGGGCGCCACCTACAGGGACCCGATCACGGGCGGCCAGGTGATGGCGGGCTTCGCGCTGGCGGAGGTGGTGGCGTCGAACCACGAGGCCTTCACCCCCGGTGACATCGTCGAGGCCGACAGCGGGTGGCAGGACTACGCCGTCCACCGCGCCAAGGCGCTCGTCAAGGTGACCGTGCGCGGCCCGCTGACCCATCAGCTGTCGGTGCTCGGCATCACCGGGCTCACCGCCTACTTCGGGCTGCTGCGCGTCGGTCGACCCGTCAGCGGCGAGACCGTACTGGTGTCGGCCGCGGCGGGCGCCACCGGCAACGTGGTCGGCCAGCTCGCCAAGCTGGCGGGGTGCCGCGTCGTCGGCGTCGTCGGGAACGACGACAAGGCGGCGTTCCTGACCGACGAGCTCGGGTTCGATGCCGTCGTCTCGCACCGCGATGCCAACCTACGAGGCGCGCTCAAAGCCGCCTGTCCCTCGGGCATCGACGTCTACTTCGACAACACCGGCGGCCCGGTGCTAGAGGCCGCGCTCTCGCGGATGAACATGCACGGGCGCATCGTGTGCTGCGGCGTGGTGTCGCAGTACGACACGTCGAGCCCGGCGAGCGGCCCGAAGGGCGTTCCCGGACTGCTCGTCACCAAGCGCCTCCGGATGGAGGGCTTCATCGTCATGGACTACTTCGCCGAGCGCGCCGCGGCCGAAGAGGACCTGGCCGCCGCCGTGACGGCCGGCCGGTTGAAGGTGGTCGAGGACGTCGTCGACGGGCTCGATCGGGCCCCGGCGGCACTGGTGGGCCTGCTGGCGGGCGACAACGTCGGCAAGCGCATGGTGCGGGTGTCGTAGGGGTCCGGGGCCGTCGGGGTCAGTCGACCGTCCACACCCCCACCAGGCGCACGACGACCCGTCCGGCGGCGTCGGGCACGCCCGAGCCCCGGGCGCCGGCATCGAGCTTGACGATCACCGACTCGAGCAGGGCGCGCTCGTCGCGCAGCTCACGCCGGTAGCCCGGGTTGTCCGTGTCAGCGATCTCCATGCGTAGGTCGGTGCCATACGAGCGGAGCGCCTTCTGCAATGCACCCGACTCCTCGGCCGACAACGTGATGTCCATCGACCACACCTCCTGGTCCTGGCGAACGGGTGTCGCCGCGCCCTCAGCATCCCCGCTGCGCCCGCCGCACAACCATGGTCGTTGGTCCCATCAGGCCGGACTCCGCCGCGGCGCCTCGATGCGCGACGCCGCCATCATCGTCAGCACCGCAACGGCCAGCAGCAGCCAGAGCACCGCCCGGTAATCGCCCAGCCGGTCGTAGAGCGTGGCCGCCACGAGGGGACTCCCGGCCGCCGCCACGGTCGTGCACGCCGCCAGCACCCCCGAGATCCCGCCGTAGTGCGTGGCCCCGAACAGGTCACCCACCAGGGTGGCGCGCAGGAGGGTGACCATGCCGCGCCCGGTGCCGTAGACGAGGACGAACGCCCACACGGCGCTGCGCTCCGTGCTGGCCACGAGCACGCCGAGCCCGACGCACAGCAGGCCGAACACGAGCGTGGTCACCGCCCGCCGGCTCCACCGCCGCAGCAGCGGTGCGAACAGGATGCGGCCGGGGAGCTGCATGATGCCGAGGACGCCCGTCATGCCGGCGGCGAACGACGTGGCGTACCCCCGTTCGGTCAGGTACGCCACCTGGTGCACGGCGAGCGCGGATGTCACGAACGACATGCCGACGAGCGCCGCGGCCAGCAGCCAGAACGGACGTAGTCGCATGGCGTCGCGCGTGGAGTGCCCGGGTGCCTCGACGGCACGGTCTTCGTTCGGCAGCTCCCGCCGAAGGGGCCCGTCGTCGGGCGGAGGGCGCAGCACCAGCGCGTGCAGCGGCACCGTGATCACGGCGAGGACGATCGCCAGCACCACCAACGCGTGGCGCCAGCCGTGGGCGCGGATCAGCCGGTTCTCGATCGGGAGGAAGATGAAGCTGGCCAGGGCGGCGACCATGGTCACCGCGGTGAGCGCCCGGGTCCGCTCGGTGTGGAACCACTTGGCGATCACCGTGAACGCCGGCTCGTACAGCACCGTGGCCATCACCGCGCCGATGGCCGCCCACAGCAGGTAGAACCCGGCCACCGTGTCGACCCGCGACCACGCCACCACCAGCGCCGCGGCGGCGACCGACCCGGCCGTCATGAGGGCGCGTGGGCTGTGACGATCGAGCCACCGGCCCACCGCGACGGCGGTGAACCCCTGCACGACCAGCGCCAGCGAGAACGCCCCGATGAGGGTGGCGCGCGACCACCCGAACTCGGCCTCCATGGGCTTCAGGAACACGGGGAAGCCGTAGTAGAGGACGCCCCACGACGTCGTCTCCGTGATCGAGAGCGCGGCGACGATGCTCCAGCCGCGCCGCCGTGCCGACGAGGGAGCGCTCAACCGAGCGATCGGGCGAGCTCCCAGGCCTGACGCGTGGCCGACACCATGCGTCGGGGCGCATAGGCGTCACCGAGGAGGTGCACCTCGGGATGCCGACCCCGCAGCTCCTGGAACAACCCGTCGACCGAGACGGCGCCGCACGCCTGCACCACCGTGTCGAACTCGCCGAGCGGGTGGCGGCGGCCGCTGTAGCAGTTGGCGGCATCGACCACGACGGCCGCGCCGGCGGCGCGGATGGCCGTGACACGGGTCGTCGACACCAGGGTGACGCCGAGCTCGTCGAGCCGGGCGATCATGGCGCCGAGCGTGTAGCGGCTCACGAGCGGGGCCGGGGCCAGGGTGCGGAAGACCAGCGTCACCTGGTGGCCGGCCGCCGCCAGGTGGTCGGCGATGGCCAGCGGTGCGGGCCGGTCGTCCTCGGCCACCACGAGCACCCGCACGCCGATCTCGGCGGTGCCGTCGAGCGCGGCGGCGCCTTGCACCACCTGGGGCAGGTCGGCGCCCGGCGCTTCGAGCGAGCGGGGCCGGGCGCCCGTGGCCACCACGACCACGTCGGCCCCGGCGGCCACCACGTCGTCGGCGGTCGCCTCCTTACCCAGCACCACGTCGACTCCGGTGGCGGTCAGGCGGCTCGCCTGCCACTCGATCCAGCGGGCGTAGCGGGCGTTCGAGCGGGCCAGCGCCGCCACCGCCAGCTGGCCGCCGAGGGCCTGGCCGCGCTCCCACAGCGTGACCCGGTGACCCCGCTCGGCCGCGATGCCCGCCAGCTCGGTGCCCCCGGGGCCGCCACCGATCACCAGGATCGACCGGGGCCGCTCGAGCCGCCCCCACTCGGCCTCGTACTCCCGGCCGGCCGATGGGTTCGACGCGCACGCGAAGCCCAGGCCCTCGACAAGCTGGCGGTGGATGCAGTCGCTGAGCCCGATGCACGGACGGATGGTGGCGGTGCGGCCGCTGCGCACCTTGGCCACGAACTCCGGGTCGGCGATGTGCTGGCGGGCCATGCCCACCAGGTCGGCCTGCCCCTTGGCCAGGATGTCCTCCACGGTGGCGATGCCCGTGACGCGACCCACGTAGACCACGGGCAGGTGCGTCACCTGCTTGACCTCGCCGCACATCGCCGCCCACGCGCCTTCGGCGTAGAAGCCGGGCTGGATGTAGCTGGGCACACCCCAGTTGTTGCCGACGTCGAGGCTGAAGTAGTCGACGTCGCCCTCTGCGGTGAAGGCCCGGACGATCTGCTTCAGCTCGGCGATGTCGTAGCCACCCTCGATCAGCTCGTCGATGCACAGGCGCAGGCCGAGCGTGAGCGGTCGGTCGACGTGGCTGCGGATCGATTGCACGACCTCGCGCAGGAAGCGGCGGCGACCTTCCACCGAGCCGCCGTAGCCGTCGGTGCGCCGGTTGGTGAGTGGCGACAGGAACAGCTGGAGCAGGTCGTCGTGGTTGGCGTGCAGTTCGATGGCGTCGACGCCGGTCGACGCGGCGATGGCCGCCGACTCGCCGTACTCGCGGATCATCCACTGCACCTCGTCCACCGAGAGCACGTGAGGCACCTTGTGGTCGGCGTACCCCGACAAGGTGGCGGACGGTGACAACGGCATGGCGCCCTGCAGCACCATCTGCACCGAGGCGAAGCCGCCAGCGGCGTGCACCCGCTCCATGAAGCGGGCCGTGCGCTCCGCGAACATCGGGTGGCGGAACACGCCCGGGCCGTTGGCACCCACCCCCGTCGGTTCGAAGCCGAGCGGAACGGGGTTGCGCACGAACGTGGGCCCGCCGCCCACCCACGGCGTGCCGCCCTCGATGCGGCCGAGCCAGTAGCGGCAGTGACGCTCGAAGGCCTGCTCGTCGCCCAGCAGGGAGCCACCTCCGCCGCTGTGCGGGGGAACCACGATGCGGTGCGGGAGCGAAAGGGTGCCGACCTGGATCGGGGCAAAGGTCCGTACGTAGTCCGCGGTCACGGTGCGGAGGTTGTCACGCCGCGACGGGCCGGGGCCAACGACCGCAAGTGCCCCACTGGACGGGTTCCCATCGCGGCCCGACGGTGCGAGACTGTGGCGTATGACACGGATCTCGAAGATCGAACCGGACGACTGGGACCCGCGGCTGAAGGCCGCCTTCAAGCCCGAGGAGCGCACCGCTCTCGAGCAGGGCCTCACCCGCTTCTTCGCCCACAAGCCGGAGCTGTCGCTCGGGGTGGCCGCGCTCGGCGGCGCCTTGAAGAAGAACCGCACGCTGCCCGAGCGGATGGTCGAGCTCGTGCGCCTGCGCGTGGCCTTCCACAACCAGTGCCGCAGCTGCATGGCCATCCGCTACACCGACGCCATCAACGACGGGCTCACCGAGGATCTGGTGTGCTCGCTCGAGAAGCCGTACGAGGCGGCGGGGCTCACCGATGCCGAGCGCGTGGCCATCCGCTTCGGCGAGCTGTTCGCCACCAACCACCTCGCCATCGACGACGCGCTCTTCGATCAGCTCAAGGTGCACTTCACCGAGCCCGAGATCATGGAGCTGGCGATGACCGTGGCGTTCTTCGTGGGCTTCGGTCGCCTCGGCGCCGTGCTCCACATGGTCGAGGAGCTGCCGAGCGCGTTCCAGGGCTCGATCGACGACGGCCCCGTGGCGCCCTGGCACAACGAGGCCATCCAGGTCCGCTGACGCGGCCGGGTCGGCACGCGGTCGCATCTGCTTCCACCTGTGGGAAGCAGATGCGATCGCGTCGCCCCGATCAGACGAGGCGGATGCGCATCCCGCAGATGCCGATGACGCCGTCGGCGCCCAGGAGGCCGCGGCTCGACGCCGCGGCCTTCGCCGCGTCGGGGTCGACGGCGGCCAGGTCGATGCCGCCGAGACCGTCGCCCCGGCCGTCGGTGGCCGCGACGAAGCGCACCGTGGCGTTCTGCAGGACCAGCGACGGGTTGCCGGCGGCGTCGTCGCCCAGGTCGACGGCCACGATCTCGCTCCAGCGCGCCGCCACCTTGGCGGGGTCGGCCAGCTGCAGCTCGGCGGCGCGGATGCCGTTCACCACGTGGGTCCGGGCGTGCGGCTGCCAGCTCGGGCCGGCGGGCTCCCACGGCCCGTTCAGGTCCTCGCCGCCCTCCTGTTGATCGATCTCGAGGAACGAGCCGCCGGTGTCGGCCGGGTGGAGCTGGAGGCAGTGGTAGGCGTCGTGGTCGAACTCGAGCACCTTGCGGACGCCGAGCGACTCGACGCGCGCCTTCACCGGTGGGTGGTCGTCGCACTGGGTGATGACCATGTAGCCGCCGTTCCCCTGGCGCCGCTCCAGGTAGCGACCCGCGGTCGTACCCGGCTGGATGGGCGCCACCACCTCGAGGAACTGCTGGCCCACCGGGATCACGGCGTTCTCGAGCCCGAAGGTCTTCACGCCAGGGTCACGGAACGCCGGCTCCAGCCCGAACACCGCATGCAGGTCGTCGAGCACCGGCGCCAACTCTTGCGCCACCAGTGCGATCTGACGAAGTCGCAGCCACATGACCGCTCCCCTCTCTCGGTTCCCCCGGCGCAACCCTGCCGCGCCGGGGGACCGCGGAGCAAACGTCAGCGCCGCGTGTACGGGTGCAGGCCGTCGGCGGGGATCACGCCCAGTCGACCCTTCTGATAGTCGTCCATGGCCTGGGACAGCTCGGCCCGGGTGTTCATCACGAACGGGCCGTAGGCGGCCACCGGCTCGCGGATGGGCTGGCCACCGAGCTGCTGCACGTCGAGCGGGCCGGCGCCGGCCAGCGCGTAGGCGAGCG